>JAAYUY010000001.1 GCA_012517435.1 Sphingobacteriales bacterium
TTAATAACCTAAGGAAAGCCGAGGCTGACTGAGACGCAATTGACAGTCTGGTGACACTGGAACATCCTTAATAACCTAAGGAAAGCCGAGGCTGACTGAGACATTTTTCTGGACAGAACTTGTCTGTCCTTTTTTTCTTAATAACATAAGGAAAGCCGAGGCTGACTGAGACAATTCATTTAATTTTATGCCGTGTTCCTCTATTTTGACTTAATAACCTAAGGAAAGCCGAGGCTGACTGAGACTTAAATGGGCTAAATATGACATACATTAGCCCTGCTTTCTTAATAACCTATGGAAAGCCGAGGCTGACTGAGACCTTTAGCAGTGTTTGTAGCCGTAGCTACGATAGTAGCAACTTAATAACCTATGGAAAGCCGAGGCTGACTGAGACACATTGCAATCACCAGATACAGGCACGTTGTACGATTCTTAATAACCTATGGAAAGCCGAGGCTGACTGAGACACTCCATCTTGGTGATGTGTAATTGTCCCAATCGTGCTTAATAACCTATGGAAAGCCGAGGCTGACTGAGACTTATCATTGTTACAGTCTATTTTGATGATTTTTTCCCTTAATAACCTATGGAAAGCCGAGGCTGACTGAGACAGAACAGTCCACCAGTCGGACTCATGTTCATCCTTAATAACCTATGGAAAGCCGAGGCTGACTGAGACTTTTTTTATTAAGACTATTTCTTCTAGATTTTTCGCTTAATAACCTATGGAAAGCCGAGGCTGACTGAGACGCTATTGGCACATCGTACTTTTTCCCGTTTATTGAGACTTAATAACCTATGGAAAGCCGAGGCTGACTGAGACCTCCCCTCGGATTTGGGCCACCTAAGTCTTTATCTTAATAACCTAAGGAAAGCCGAGGCTGACTGAGACATTGTAATGTCCCCAATAGAAATTGGGGAAGAGACGCTTAATAACCTATGGAAAGCCGAGGCTGACTGAGACGTTACCGCAAGACCATTTACACCAGAGAATATTATAGGCTTAATAACCTAAGGAAAGCCGAGGCTGACTGAGACTTGGACCCCATATAATCCCAATACATCTTTCTCCCTTAATAACCTAAGGAAAGCCGAGGCTGACTGAGACTTGGGATTCTTCCTCCCTCAAAATAAAACCAGTTGCTTAATAACCTATGGAAAGCCGAGGCTGACTGAGATGAGATCATCCTTAGCAGGGGATTAAAATCCCCTGCTATTTTTAAAATCCGTGGTAAGCGGGGTTGGCTGATGTACCCTTCCGCCATATATTTTCAGTCTCGTAATGGATATTATTTCGGGATTAATGCGTAGCAGAAGGATATGTTAGTGGAAAATGTTGAATATCAACTCATTGAGCCACCTTTATTGTTATTGATATTCACTCTGTTTTTTAATACCATGTCATTAATCATTTACGCTGAAAGTCAGGATTTTGTTCCTATCACCGTTTTAAATATAGGCATTAAAATTCTTTCAGGGACATCTCAGATAATTCCGGCCATTTTTCAAAAATAATTATCCAATAAGGAAAAATAAGATTCGTTTTCCCGGGTTTGAAGCATATTTTTATTTAAGCATAAAATTATCATCTTGATTTTCAATGCAATCTTATCTTATATGGCAAGTTATCTTATTTTCTCAATGCACTCATAATCAATGAAGTCTGATATAATTTAGGAACAAATTGTTTCCTGAGTTTTTCAGCAATTAACTGGGCTGTTTCTTTTTCACTGAATTGAAACAGAGTCTTCCCGATGGAGTACAAAATATCGACTTCCTCTTTGTTTAATTTTCTGTCGGCAATTGTCAGATCAACACAGAAATCAAACATATTGTACTTTTCTGAGGGATTTATTTCAAGAATGTTTTTAACACTCTCCATAAAAATATCCTCGACCTTTTTCGACCTGATTATTTCCAGCAGAAGTTCTTCAGGATACATACAGAATATAGAGAGTTTACTTAATATATTATTGATTTCCAATTCATTAAGTTCTTCATCAACCTGTCCGAGCAGCAAACCCGCAGAAGCTAAAAAATACTGCCGGTAATAGTCCAGTTCAGAATTGCTCACATAAGTCAGAATTCTGATGAGATTGTCAAATTCCTCATCCAATTTAGCATCATTCAGGATTTCTTTTCCATCAATCACCTGTTGATAAAGATCAGATTGAAAAAACAGGTCAATAGCCTTAATACGTATCGGATTGACAGGATGAGTCAGTAAATTAGCGGAAAAATTTTTTCTGAAATACTCAAGCACCCGATCGTTTTCTTTGAGATATTCCTGAAAATCAATCTTAAGTTTGTTCAAATCCATTCCACTGGCAAGTTTTATAAAACTACTGATACATTTTTCCAGATTGGAAATAGCCATAAATCCAAACCTGTCGGCTGTCAGTTCAGAGAGTTTTTCCCAAAGTTTGATTTTGTGAAAGAGCAGATAAGGGATGTTATTATTCCCGGGAAAAACAAATTCAATAATTCTTGAAATTTCGGCATTTTTGCTTGCCAGATGACCAATTTCGTGTCCGATTACAAATTTCAGTTCGTCATCATCCATTTTTTCGACAAGTCCTGAATTAATATTGATAATATGCACATCATCTTCATCTAATCTGCTCAGGGCATAGGCATTATTATCCGGATTATTTGAAACATACAATTCTGTTGGTTCATCAAAAAACAGATTCTCTTTAACTTCTGTAAA
Organism: Sphingobacteriales bacterium; assembly: GCA_012517435.1. NCBI lineage: Bacteria > Pseudomonadati > Bacteroidota > Sphingobacteriia > Sphingobacteriales > Sphingobacteriales bacterium. The sequence goes on from JAAYUY010000001.1 coordinate 2,711, forward strand.
CATATACCAGAGACGGGGCATCATCTTTTCGGTAACTTTAAAACTATGACCTTCCAGTCGGGTTTTTACCCTGTTTCATTTTTCTCGACTTGTGATTTTTTCAAAATTTCCTCAATTAATTCACCCTCAAGAATGTCATAAATTTCCAGTCCAAGTTTTTCCTCTAATGGAATTCGTAATACTTTTTTTTGATTGTTTTTCATAACTGATAGTTTTATTCATTCATTAAATTTCCAAAAATATCCTTTTTAAAATTGCCGTAAATATTCAATACATTTATCTTTTTTTCCCCGCTCCTCCTATACAAATCCCTGGCGTAGTCAATCATGTGATGGCTTTCAGGAAAGCGCAGGAAGCGTGGGTCAAGGTTATTTTCGCCCAGCCGGATACGGTCGAGGGCATCGGCATCCTTTAGAATGGCAAGTGTCAGAAAATAAGGGTGTTTGCGGGAAGGCTGAAAATATTTGCAATGGTAATGAACGGCAAATGCAATTTCAGGAATATCTTTTTCGGTTGCACCATTCGAAAGGAACAAATCTTTGAAAACAGGCAGTTTTGTTTCGACTGCTTTTTTGCCGTGCCTTGTACAAAATCCATCATGTTTTCTTGCCATGTCGTGGATAAAAGCAGCCATAAAAGCCAGATTTCTTTCCCTGATCAGACTGAGCCTGTTTCCAAGCTCATAAGCCAGTGTCATTACCCTGTAGGTATGTCCTATCCCGTGGAGGCTTCCCGAATGGTCGAAATATTCAGGAAGAAGGATAAAATCAGAAAAGTGAGGTTCATTTTTCATTCAGACAAATGTAACTCTTTTGCAGAAAACCATCATCTTTTCTGATGACGGAAAAGGCTTTTTATGTACCTTTCAATTCCTTTTTAAATGCATTAGAATGAATAAAATCCTGTTTTTCATATCATTTCTCCTGATATTTTTCACAGCTTTTTCCCAACCCAGCGTTAACGACCTTGATTTATTAAGTGCTGCATATAATGGAAATGAAAGCGGAGTGATACAGGCATTGTTACATAAAGCCAATATTGAAGCTGAAACTGAGAAAGGAGTTACCGCCCTTTTGTATGCCTCACAGAGGGGCTTTACTGATATTGTTAAAATACTGATATTCAACGGAGCAGATGTACATCATGCGGCAAAGGACGGCACCACTCCCCTGCTGGCTGCTGCTATGTTTAACCACCTTGACATTGTCACTTATCTGTACGAAAAAGGTGCAAAGCCGGAAGCAGCCAATCAGTGGGGAATCACAGCGTTGCACTATGCTGCAGCCTACGGGTACGACAGCCTTGCTGCTTTTCTTCTGGGGATAGGGTACAATACGGAACTAAAAGATAATGAAGGAAATACTGCTTTAATGATTGCCTCCTATACCGGTAATGACAGCATTGTCGCCCGATTGCTTTCTGCCGGTGCAATGCCTGACAATCGTGACACTTTGGGATTTACAGCTCTTTTGTCGGCAATTCAGAACAAATACAATTCAGTGGCCTCATTTCTTCTTGAAAAGAATGCCAATGTAAATGCTGTGGGTAAAAACGGAGCAAATTCCGTATTACTGGCCGTGTTAAACAATAACGTTGAAATTTTGCCCATCCTTCATCATCATCAGGCCGGACTTATTCCTGCTGAACAATCAGAAAACCCATATCTGACAGCTTTGCGCCAGGGTAATTACCAGATGATCAAGGCTTTAAACAAGGCAGGCTACCGGAATCCTGATAACTGGATGTTTACAGATTATATTTTTTCCATGTCGTTGATATTCAATCAGGATCATCTGATGCTCGATCTTCATGGAGGCATAAAAGAAGCTTTTCATCATCTGGAAGTTTATGCCGGTTTTGAACAAAGGCTTTTCAGACAAAGAATAATAATGGAAGAATCGCCCGGCCTTTCTTATCAGTATTGGGAAAGCAGGAGTTTTGCAGGGCTTGGCCTTTTAAAAGATATTGCCCTGAACGGATGGCAGGAACAGGCAACTTTGGTCAGCATTCGTTCTGGTCTTTATTATACTTTCGGAAATTTGAGAGGAACTTATAAAAAAGCAAAAGATGGCTTTACCCTTCAGGCAGGAGCTGGTTTCAGGCTGCCTGTTGCCGCTTCCACCACTTTCGATTGCTTTGCAGATTACTTCTTTTTCTGTCCTGCCGACTTATTTCCTCTTCATTTTACTTTCGGCTTTACTTCATTTTATCCGTTGAAAAAGTTTAAAGGTAAGGCTGACATTGAAAATTACAATAAAACAATAAGATGGCTCTATTAAGATACATCCTGCTTGTTTTAATTATTTCGGCATTTTCGGCCTGTCATACCATTTCTGTGGACGATTGCAGCACTTATGATTTTTCGGATTGTCAGACCCGGAAACCCGATTCCGCCCTTGTCTCCGTTACATTCTCAAGTTCAAAAATGACTCCTGAAATCTATATTGAACTATTTCGGGGAAAAACAGACCATGGCGAAAAGATTGATTCCGGCTACTTTTCAGAAGGTTTTACAGAATTCTTGCTGCCGGTCGATCAGGAGTACTCAGCCAAAGCCTATTATTTTAAAGGAAAGGATACAATCATCACCATTGATGGTTGTTATTTAAACAGAGATTATGTAAAAGTTTGTGATTCAGTATGTTGGGAAGTCAATAATCCCGTATTAAAACTAAAGCTGAAGTAATCACTTCTTTTTGCCGCTATCCTTTCCCGGATCAACATCTGAGGGCAGCCCAAGAATGTCGGCTATATTTTTCCATGCCAGCCTTCTTGCATTTTCATAGGATTCCACATATTTGCTTTCACCTGTTTCAACATACTTTTTGAATTCACCCGCCTCGTTTTTAAGCTGGAAATAGGCATTGATCTGGAGCTTGACAAATAAAACATCATTCCCTGTAACCAGTTTATTATCAATAAGTTTCTGCAGCTCACCAGGCATCAGGCTGATATAATCGATATACTCATTCAATAATTTCAGTGCAAAGTTTTGAGTATATGCTTTATACATATATGCATCAGCAAGAGAACCAAGATGGACAAAAGAAGTATAGAGATCGTGCCCGCTGACATTGGCAAGCACCTGAAGACAAATTGTTTCCGGTTCCTGTGTGTTTTGACCAAATCCTGATTTTGTCCCCAAAAAAGGGAATAGCAGTAGTAAAAAGTATATCTTTTTCATTTTCAATAATTTAATCTTTAATAACTGAAATTTTACCATCCAGACCAAACTGTATTTTTGTTCCTTTGACGTATTTTTCCTTACCAAAAGTTGTATTTTCAGAAAGAGTACAGCTTTTAAGTTTTCCATTGGGATAAAAACATACAGGCGACAACATGCCGGCTTCACAGGGTACATTGCTGATGATGTCATTTTCTGCAAGAATGCAACATGATATTTGTCCGTTTGGATAAAATTGAGTAGGTATTTTCACCAGTCCACCCTTAACCTTTATTCCATAGATTTTAACATCTTCCGAAAACCAGCATTCTTTTAACACTCCGGCTGTATCAAGAAACACTGTCGATCCTCCGGGAATCTTAACTTCTCCGATGACGATATTCGTTACCGGTTGAAATTGTCTGATTCTGCTGTTCTCGTATAGCTTGAGCCAGTCTTTGCATAAAATACCGTTTATTACAACTGATTTATCAAAACGGCATTGCCGGAATTTCCCATTGGGAAAAGAATCATAAGTATCAGGATTACAATATACAAGAAGGTTTGAAAGAGAAGCTGAATCCAATGGTAAATTGATCTGGGCAAACAGGATTTTTGAGGCAAAAAATAATATCAGAAAAAAATATACTTTCATCAGGTGTTTTTAGGACAAGAATTAATCCAATATTAAACCAAAATAGCTATCTTGGCTATCTTAAAATGAAGTCAAATGGGTGAAAGCAGAGAAGAATTTAAGGTAAGCGGGAAAGATCTGATTGAAAAAATCAGGGAGCTGATTAAAGAAGGCAATGTCAGAAGAATTATTGTCAGAAATGAAAACGGGAAAAAAATTACTGAAATTCCACTGACATTCGGGGTTTTGGGTGCAATAGTTTTACCTGCTTTGGCTGCATTGGGAGCGGTGGTCGTACTGGCAGCCAATTATACCATAGAGGTGATAAAAGAAAATTAGTCAGGGTAAAGGGTTCCCGTTTTCGTCAAATTTCAGAATCACCTCGTTCCCATGTCCGTCATCGGTATAAATCAGCCAATTTCTGATTTTTATCTTCTTTTTAGGGCCTTGTTTTTCTTCAAATTTCACGATAAAAATCTCATTATTCACATAGCCCGACTGATTGAAACTTTTCCTGACAGCTTCTGGAAGACGATCATAATCAGTGATTTCTGATGTCCCGATCCAGTTTCCGCCCCGCCCGATCATCACCTCAAACCACTGATTTTCGGTAAAATAAGTGATAGTGAAAGTATCTCCGCTGACCATCCAGTCATCAGTATTACCCTGAGGATACATTTTGGTAAAAGTAGAAAGAACCTTTTTGGGTAAAACAGTATCGGCAGGTAAACCGGTCTGTGAATAAGCACAAAAACTTATCAATACTGTTATCAGCAAAAGCAAAGGTCTGCGCAGTTCAGTTTTAAGCTTAAAATATAGTGTATTACGATATTTTTTCATGCTGTAAAAATACATCATCCGTTTCAAATGAATAATCATTGTGTATTTTTACAAGCTGTTTTTTTGTTTCAATTTATCAAAAAACAAGGGATGTTTCACGGATATTCGGCCTATCAACCTACATTTATTTTCATCCGGCTGCTCATCATGATACTTGCCGCTGTTGCAGTTGATCTTTACGTATTACGTACTTTTAAACAAATGTCGTCAGGATTCAGGCTTGCATTGATTAAAAAAGGTATTCCCCGACTGCATTTAGTTGTTTCCGCCATTTTCATTTTAATTGTGCTTATTTTTCTTCCTTTCATTCCAGGATTATGCAGAAAACCAAATACTTATCATTTCTTATTCTTCATTAACACCCTTTTTATCTTGTTTTATGTCCCTAAAATTTTTATTGCGGCTTCTCAGGTTTTTCACGATTTTCTATCCTTAATATTATGGTTTTCAAAAAGATACAGCAAAAGAAAATTAATTTCCTCCTATCATCAACATAAGTTTTTCCTGAAAACAGGAATTCTGCTTGCATTAATCATATTTTTTCTGATCATGAGCGGAATGTTTATTTTCAGATATCAGTATAAAACCGAAAAGTATATTGTTGAAAATGAACAAATTCCGGAAACTTTCGATGGTTTTAAAATCATACAGCTCAGTGATCTTCATTTAGGTAATTTCAGGAATTATGCCGTGATGAAGAAAATTACACAAACTATCAACCGCCTGAATCCTGATCTTATTGTATTTACGGGAGACATGACCACCTTTCACCCGGATGAAATGAAAGACTATCTGGAGTTTTTAAGTGAACTGGAGGCAAAAAATGGCAAGTTTTCTGTGTTAGGTAACCACGACTATGGTGATTATCTCACTTGTTACGATTCAACCGGCCGGCAGCAATTAATTCAAAAACTCATTCATTATCAAAAAAATGCAGGTATTCAGCCACTGCTCAATCAACATGTTTTCATTCATTGCGATTCCGATTCCATTCTGCTTGCGGGGATAGAAAACTGGGGACCAGCTCCCTACAAAGTTTATGGAAATATTGAAAAAACACTTGGAGAGCACGCTGATTTTCCACTAATCATTCTTTTATCTCACGATCCCCGTCATTGGCAATATCAGTTAAAAGATAGTTTCAATATTTTCCTGACACTGTCGGGCCATACTCATGGCGGACAGTTTGGCATTTATACCCATTTGGTCAAATGGAGTCCTGTCGAAAAGATTTCCAGATACTGGGGAGGATTGTATTTTGAGAATGACAAACAATTGATTGTCAATAAGGGACTTGGGGTCATTGGCTTTCTGGGGCGAATTGGTATAAGACCCGAAATAAGTCTGATTATCTTAAAATCAGGGAAAAACAAAATTAAACCTCAGCCATTCAATTAATTTCCCATCTGCTCTTTCAGCTTTTCCCTGTCAGCAATACGTTTTTCAAGAATGTGTATGTATTGCGAAGCCATTTTAATATCATAATCATAATAGGCTTTTTTCATCCAGAGCAGGGCAGTATCAAAATCTCCCTTCATTTCATAAGCTACCCCTAAATTGAAGCAGGCACGTCCACCAATTTTTTTATCAGGAACATTGGAAAGTTTATACCAGATTTCAATAGCAAGGTCCCAGTCGTTGTGCTGAACATATTTCTGAGCCTGTTTGAATTCTTCAGCTTTCCGGATGTAATATTCCCGTGATTCATAACGCCAGTTGGGTGAAATTCTCACCCCAAAGCGATAACCGGCATAGATGGCCGACTGATTGATAGCATCTCTTTTTTTGGGAAGATTGGCAATTGCCTGATCAGGATTATCGCCTTTTGCATTAAAATTTTTATAGTCCATAAAGGCCTTCTGATCGATGATTTGTTTATTCACATTGTCATAAATCCGCCAGCCTGCATTGACGTTCACCCGCATATCAGCATAATGTTCAACAACCGTAACATCTTTATTATCAATTTTTTTGGTAACATTACGAGTTGACCGGTCTATATTGAAGTCGGAGTCAAAGGTCTCAAGGGCAATAAGTGCATCAGCCTGAACACTTTTACAAATGCCATCCACGATGTTCCAGTCGATAGGTGAAGGAAAATCTCTGGTACCTGTTCCACGAATGTCCATATTTGAAATAAGCACTGCTTTAAATCGCGGTCCTGCATTTAATTGGTTGACAAGCCCCATCAGGCAGTTTTCACTCCCTTCCCTGTCGCCAAAAATCCGCTCCCCTGTAATGATTCCTTCAATAATATTCCATTTCTCATTTTCCTTGGTCGGCAGGCTATGGTTGATCACCGCCACTGTTTTGATGTGCTGAGGGATGGTAATTTCGGCTGGTATCAGTACATTAACACCAATTGAAGAAGTGGCACAACTAAATAAAAATGAAGCAGTTACAATTGCAGTTATGCTGACTGCTATCATCTGAATGATGTTTTTTTTCATGAATGATAAATGTTTTGAAGGTCATTGTTAAGTTTCTCAATAAAAGCCCTTTCATTTTCAATGATTCCCTGATGTGCTTCAGCTACTTTTTCAACAGCTGATATAGTCAGTTTGATCAGAGTTTCAGGGATATGATGTTTATGATTTTCAACAAAAGCGATAAATGACTGATATGCTTTATCGGCTTTAATATTCCTGTCGCTGATGGTATCAAATGAAAACTCAGAATAAAAAGCCAGATTGGTCCCAAATTCATCCGTTCTTTTGCAGATTTCTATCAGGTTGTCGCGAACAATCTCGTTCACTTTTTTCCGCTCTTCAAATTGCACAATTCCATCAGTTTTGGCTATGGCATATAATAGTTTGCCCAATTCAATAAAATAGTTTTGAATATCAAATTCCATAATTTTAAGGTTTTGTTTTTCTTACAAACTTAAACCAAATTCCGGTACGAAAAGATAATTTACAATCTTATTGCCAAAAGGCTTGCATATAAAATTATTCTTTATTTTTGCCCCCGTCTGAATAAATTACAATGAATAATAAAACACAGCAGAAAACCAAAATTCTAATTACTTTAAGCCATGTTTGTCAATAAAATCGAAGCCTACCTGAATAAAAAATGTGAAGAATTTACCCGTGAAGACCTGGTGAAATTCATTATCGACAATGATATTCATTTACTGAATTTCAGATATGTCGGAGGTGATGGCCGCCTGAAAGCACTAAGTTTTGTAATTACTTCTGCCGAACAGGTCAATCAGTTACTGAGCAGTGGCGAAAGGGTCGATGGTTCCAGTCTTTTTTCCTACATCGAAGCCTCTTCCAGCGACCTTTATGTGGTTCCTCAATATAAAACTGCTTTTGTGAATCCTTTTGAAGAAGTGCCTACATTAGATATTTTATGTCAGTATTTTGATAATAATGGCAACCCTCTGGCAAGTGCTCCTTTTTACATGATGCAAAAAGCCCATCAGATTTTGCAGAAAAAAACAGGGATGACTCTTGAAGCCATGGGGGAAATTGAGTTTTACGTCAAGGCTAAAAAAAATGATGAATATCCGGCAAGCGACCAGAAAGGATATCATGAATCAGCTCCATTTATCAAACACGATTTCATTTTAAAAGAAGCTATCCGTTACATTGCAGAATGTGGAGGGAAAATCAAATACGCCCATTCGGAAGTTGGTAATTTTAAAAATGGCGATTATGATTATGAGCAGTACGAAATTGAACTAATTCCCACTTATCTTGAAGATGCTGCCAATACCATCATTCTCACAAAATGGATTTTAAGAATGCTGGGTTATAAATATGGCGTTACCATCAGCTTTGCACCAAAAATAACCGTTGGAAAAGCAGGTAGCGGCATGCATATCCACCTCAGGTTGATGAAAAACGGGAAAAATATGCTTATTAATAAGAAAGGGCTTAGCACTACAGCCAGAAAAATGATAGCTGGTATTTTGAGCCTATCCCCTGCCCTGACCGCATTCGGAAACACTATTCCTACCTCTTACCTGAGGCTGGTGCCACACCAGGAAGCCCCGACCACTATCTGCTGGGGCGATCGAAACCGCTCCGTTTTAATCCGTGTACCACTCGGATGGCTTGGAAAAGCTAATCAGATGATTACCAAAGTTAATCCGCTGGATAAACCCGGTGTTGAAAACCTTTCGGAAAAACAAACCATTGAATTCAGATGTCCTGATGGCTCGGCAAATGTCTATCTGCTTTTTGCCGGCATTGCCGTGGCGACTTTACATGGGCTTGAAATGAAAAATGCACTTGAAGTTGCTGAAGATCTTTATGTTAATGTTAATATACATAAAGAAGAAAACAAAGACAAATGTAAACAGTTGAACCATCTGCCGGCCTCCTGTGTCGAATCAGCGGACGCTTTAATGAAACTTTCTTCACCTTTAACCCGATACGGGGTTTTTACAGAAGGAATCTTAAGTGCCATTTCCAACCAGCTTCGACAGTTTGACGACAAAGGGCTCAGCGAAAAACTTTACGGAAAAAACGATGAAATTGCTGAGCTTGTTGAAAAATATCTGCATATCGGATGAAGCGGTTTATTTTGCTGAAATTTGTCTTATTTTTTTCAATACTGCTTATCTTTTTTCATGCTGATGCTCAGATAATCAAGGTTTTACACTCCGACACTTTGATATATTCCGGTTCTGTTCCTGATTTTGTTGAAAAAATAGTTTCTCATGATTCAGGCTTACTTTGGCTGTATTATGATTATACCGACTGTGCCGATTTTTTTCTTCAGAAAACAAATAAAGACAGCAGTTTTGTGGCTTTTCTCAATAAAAACAATATACGGGTTTACAATTATTTCAGCAGTTTTGATGGTTATACGGATGTACGCTGCGATTTGTGCAAATGTCCGAATGGAAAACGTTTTAATTTCAAAATCTCAATAATGGATTACCAAAGACTGATAAATCTGTTTTCAGGCACCATGAATCAACAGAAATTTATCAGATATTGATTTTTTCTTTCAGAAAACTCCTGACCGGATAAAAAAGCCTTTCAAAAAGGCTCAGATCTTCTGTAATAATTTCAGCCATGCCTGTCATTTCCTGTTTCAGCGGAAGCTCCTTTTTAAAGGTAGTCTTCAGACCCTGAGGAAAATGTACCTCGGCAATGTAAACACTTTCTTCAGGTACCAGAGAAATATTATCTATTTTTCCCCTGACTATTCCATATTCAGTAAACGGATAACTGTCAAATTTTACGTTGACCGTTTGTCCCTGTTTAACTTTCCCTGCTCCTTTCATGGGTATCACCAGCTTGCCCATCAATTCTTCTTTTCCTTCCGGGACAATATTAAAAACAGCCTTCCCTGATGCCACATTCTGATTCTCATGCCAATAGGTCGTAAATGTTATTGTACCGTCAACCGGTGCTGTCAACACATAATTCATCATCCATTTATCAATTTCGCCTGTAAGGTTCTGATAGGCAGTGATTAATTCTGTAAAATATTGATTCTTATTTTCTTTTCCTGAAATATCGAGGTCAAGTTTTCGTTGCTCAAGTTCTGAAATTCTCAGTCTCAGGTTGTTTATCTGCGATTGAGCTTCTTCAATGGCAATTTGTTTTTCTGTAACGGCAGATTCAAACTTTTCATAGGCTGATTTTGAAATAATACCTTTATCGAACAATATTTTATTTCGTTCTTTCTGACTTTGAGCAAGCCGCAATTCATCCTGAAGCAATGAAATCTTTTTCCCTTGCTGAGTGATTTGACTGTTGTAGTCCATTATCTGAAGATTGAGGGATAATGTCAGTCTTTGCGAATAATTCAACTGATTGAAAGAACGAAAAGAATGATAAGCTTTCAGGAATGCAGAAAAGGGATACTGCAACTCACCGAGTGTCAGATTTTCCTGAAAATCAACAAATTGAACAGAATCCGGATAAAGCACAATATCCTTAATAGAGTCGAGCAAGGTTTTTAGTTTGATGACATCATTAAAATCGGCAGGATTTTCAATAAGAGCCAGATAATCACCTTTTTTTATCCTTTGTTTGTTTTGAACAAAAATTTTCTCCAGCCTGCCATCTTTTTTAGCGATGACTGCTGAAGGCGGGTTTTTAGTAATAATGACCAATCTGGAACGAATGATTTCCGGATAATGAATGACCCAACTTCCTGAAACCAACAAAATTAAAAGTAAAAATACAACCGTGCTTCCCCAACTGGCTGTCCAGCCAGGCATCTTCCCAAGCAATTCCTGCAGGGCATCATTTTCAGTATCTCTTTTTCCGGCCATTCTAACCTAATTCCAATTGATTCTTAACCAGTTCATAATAATAACTTCTTCGTTGCGACAAATCGTAATGAGTACCTATCTCGATAATTTGTCCCCTTTCAAGCACGATAATCTGATCAGCATTTTTAACTGTACTGAGCCGATGTGCGATAATCACCACTGTCTTTCCATTAAAAAATTCATTTAGTTGATTCATGATGATTTTCTCGTTGTTGGCATCGAGAGCATTGGTTGCTTCATCAAAAAACAAATATTCAGGGTCTTTATACACAGCTCTCGCTATCAGTATTCGTTGCTTTTGTCCCTGGCTTAACCCATGACCATCTGCTCCGATTTTTGTATTATAACCCATTGGCAATGAATGAATAAACTCAGTCAGATTGGCAACTTTTATAGCTTTGTTAAATTGTTTTTCATCAATATTTTCATCGCCAAGCACGATATTTTTGAGTATGGTATCCGAAAAAATAAATCCATCCTGCATGACGGCCCCGCATTTATTTCTCCATATTTTCTCATTAATCTGACTGAGATTTAAGTCGCCAATCCGGATGTCTCCCTGAACGGGCTGATAAAAACCAAGCAAGAGCTTCATTAAGGTTGTTTTTCCGCTTCCACTTGAGCCTACGATAGCTGTTACTTTTTGCTGTGGTATGGTCAGGTTGATATTGTTCAGTACTTTTTCAGAATGAGGCCCTTCATATTGAAAAACAAGGTTTTGAATATAAATGGACTTATCATCCGGTAAAATACTCATTTTCTTTGAAATATTTTCCTCTTCATCTTTAATCTGGTGAATTTCTCCCAATCTTTCCAGACTGATTTTTGCATCCTGAGCCTTGTTGAAAAAATTAATCATCTGATCGACAGGGGCATTCATCTGCCCGATAATAAACTGAACAGCCAGCATCATCCCAAGCGACATATTCCCCTGTACCACAGCATATGCAGTAATGAAAGTAATCAGAATATTTTTCACTTCATTAACGATACCTGCTCCTGTCCGTTGGTTCTGAGATAATGATAAACTTTTGACGTTAATATGAAACAGCTTAGCCTGAATATTTTCCCAATCCCACCTTTTGTGCTTTTCAAAGTTATTCAGCTTAATTTCCTGCATTCCACTAATCAACTGAATTAAAGCACTTTGGTTTTCAGACAGTTGAGCAAAACGCTTATTGTCAAGTTGCCTTCTTCTTTTTAAAAATGCAATAACCCACAACAGGTATAAAGTGGTCCCTGCAAAAAACACAAGCAAAATCTTCAGATTGAAAATAGCCAATACAATACTGAAAACCAATAAGTTGACTAAAGAAAAAATCACGACCAGGGTCGAAGTTGTCAAAAAAGATTCAATACGTTCATGATCATAAATCCGCTGGAGAATATCACCTGTCTTTTTCGTGTCGAAAAAGCCTATGGGAAGTTTCATTAATTTGGCCAGAAAATCACTGATAAGAGATACGTTTACTCTCGTACTCAGATGTAACAATATCCACCCTCTGATTAAATCAACCGAAATCTTTCCTGCGAACAGGCAAAGCTGGGCTATCAGGATAAGATAAATAAAACCAAGATTTTGATTGTTGATACCATAATCCACCAGTTGTTGCATCAGAAACGGCAAAAGCAATAAAATGATACTTCCGGCAAATACACCTATCAGTAATTGTATCAGATACTTCTTATAGGAATGAAGATATGTCCATAAAAAACGAAAACCTTTTGGTTTTTCTTTTTCTTCCTCCTCATTGTAAAATTCAGGAGATGCTTCAAGAATCAGGCACAATCCGCTCAATTTCCCCGATTTGTCTTCAACCAGCCAATGACTTTTAAATTCCTCATGGGAAATTTTAATCTTTCCTATGCCCGGGTCAGCTATAAAAACCTTTTTTGATGTAATTTTATAGACAACGACAAAATGCTTCTGATCCCAATGAACAATGCAGGGAAGTTGAATGTGTTTTTTCAGTTGCTCAAAAGAAATTTTAACTCCTTTTGTACGAAATCCGATTGATTCGGCAGCGTCACTGATCCCGAGAAGCGAAACACCCTCCCGGGTGATAAAGCATTTTTCACGAAGCGTCTGCAGGGTGTAATTCTTTCCATAATGTTTTGCTACCATGCGCAAACAGGTAGGACCACAATCCATTGCATCATGTTGTTTGTAAAAAACAAATCTTCCCATTAAAATGATTTAGCAGCAAAACATTCAAAAGTAATTTAGGGAAAATTTCTAAAATTCAGAATTTATACGCATGATTGTGAATAACATAAAAAAAATCCGCCAGACAATCTGGCGGATTAATTGGTCTCTCAAGTTGTTACCAGAAATATTTTATTTCCAGACTTCCTGATTATAAGGGAATTGGAATCCAAATATCTCCCGGATCAGGAACGAAAATGTCCGGTGGTGGTTCTGGCGGAGGCGGTGGTTTGGGTTTGTCATCCATTTCCCCTCCCCTGACTAAACGCATTTCATCGTAAGTCAGTACTTCAAATTCAATTCTTTTCATAACTACCATTTAAAAGTTTAACAAAGACCTTTGTAAGTTTCAGGTTAGACAACCCGCACTGCCATTAACGGCACTGCTAAATACAGATTTTAAGATTAATGTAACGCAATTCCTTTTTTTATTAATTTTATTATTAATGTCGCTAATCTTTTATCGTTAACAAGTTATCGTATCAGAATAAAATGAGATTTATTTTCCCCTATTCCCATCACAAACCACGTAAACGCTTCTTTATCAGGTATTTCTGACAGATATTCCTGAATTTCTTCCATCCTGCAACTGGCATAAACATAAGGCTCTTTAGCCCTGATTTTTTCAATTCCGCCAGCATAGTTCCTTATCCAGCCTAATGCTGCCACATTGCTGACACCTATCGTCCTGCTTAATGCCCTGACACTTTGCCCAAGCAAATACATCACAATCGCAAGACGCTTTATTTTCAATGGTTTTGAACGATTATCAACTGTAAAATGATAACCGCATAGCTTGCATTTGTAGCGCTGACGATTGTTAATAACTCCAGCTTTTACATTTTTTTCGTTACTACATTTCGGACAGATTATCAACATGATAGATTATTTTTATCTGACATAAATATATTTAGTTAGCAAAAGTACGAACTTTTTATGTAATTCTCCGCCCACTTATTCACCATTTTGTAGATAACTATTTACTGAATAACGGTTCAAGTTATTTCTTTTGCACACCATGTTTAATCATAAATTCATCGTGATAATTGCTATCCTGATATTTTTCATGGTTAGCACGCATCAGCTCAATGGCATGGATACTTCCGCTGCCTACCAAAGTTACACTCAGGCTTTGGTCAGTTTGAAAAATAATAAGTTAGAAGAGGCCATAGTTTTTTTTTCAAAAGCAAACAAACTTTATCAGTCAAGCAATTCAGTTCTTTATGGATACTCTGCATTTTATCTTTCAGAGATATACAACCAAAGGGCTCTGTATCAGCAGGCGATTGAGGTATTAAAAAAATTAAACATACAGCAATTTTCAAAAACAACTGCTTCAGCTTTGTTACATGCGGAATACTACAATCGTTTTGCCTCATTACATATAATGACTGGTAATATCACTGAAGCAAAAAAGCTATTGTTGATTGCACACCAACAAATTTCAAAATCTTTAATCAAAAACCCGGCACTTTCCTTTAAGATATTAACCAATCTGGGAACCTGCTTTGAAACCATGAAAGACTATTCATCTTCACTTCAATACTATCATAAGGCTCTCTCACTAAAACCTTATCTGACCAAAAATCTTTTCAGCGTGGTTGTATTGTATCAATATATTGGAAAAATTCACTACTTTACCGGAAATATTGACAGCGCCCGCTTTTACTTTTTCCAAAGTGAAACAAGCAGTCAAAAGATAACCCCTGAAAATCCTGTTCACTTAGCTAGTTTTTATTCAAATCTGGGAGTTTTTTATAAAAA
>JAAYUY010000002.1 GCA_012517435.1 Sphingobacteriales bacterium
AAACCCCTCATTCCTTTTAACACCAACTCGGAAATAGCCGGAAAGCTTGCAAAAAAGATAAAAAAAACCAGGTGGCTCGATAAAGAAAGTTTTCAGAAACTATTGTCAAAGGAAGAAATTGAACTGGGAGATGAAAATAATCATCCCATTTATGATGAATACCTGACTGAAGCAAACCTGTCAGACCACGTCATCAGTTTCAGACAGACAGTCCCTCGTGTAAGTATTCCGAGAAGTGTATCAGAAAACCTGGGAAAAACCAGTATTTTCTACATGGAACGTATTTACTTTTCTGAGGGTTCCGGCTTATATCTTCTGGCAGAAGGAAATACTGATTTGTTAAAGAAAGGGCTTGAAATATTACAATTTGAAGGCATTGGTACTGACAGAAATATCGGTCAGGGGACCTACACACTCAGCGAAGGCATAATTGAGTTAAATCTTCCGGGAAAAACTGAATATTATACCAATCTTGGACTTTATTGCCCTGATATTCATATTAATTTAGAAGAGCTTCTTGGTTCAAAGGATTCGGGTGAAAAAAAATGCCGATGGGATTTAATCAGGCGTGGTGGCTGGATTACTCAGGAAGGGTTTCTTGGGATCAGGAAAAAATACATTTATATGTTCACTGAGGGGAGCATATTCAAAATTAATATGAATGGGAGATTTTCAGATGGACAGGGCGCCATTGACCTAAAACCAAAGCCTGAAGGGTTGGTGGTACCAGAACATCAGGTTTATCGCTGCGGTAGAACAATTTTTTTACCTGTAAACATTTAATGAGATGATAAATATTGAACAGCAGATATTTCTTAAAATAATCTCACCTGTTTATATTGGCGGGGCACAGGAAAAGAATCTGCAGGAAGGACTTGATTTTTTTGAAAATTACAGAATAATTGAAAGTGAATTATATCATCCTGAAAAAGGTATTGACCCTGATTTACTTGCTACAGCATTAGCAAGTGGTGACAATAACGCCCTGGCAAATTTAATTAAAAAACAAGATGACTGGAAATATCGATATGTCAGAACTTTTATGGGTGAAAAAGGTTCTACCGGTGAAATCAAAGCCTTCATTAAATCCGGAGCAGATGGCAGACCTTATATACCGGGAAGTTCCCTGAAAGGCGCCATGCGCAGTGCAATTGCAAACCATCTCTGTGGAGGGCATGCAAATGATAATCCTGACCCTGTTTTTATTAAAAATTTTGAAAACAGCCTTTTCCGTTATATTAAAGTTACTGATTGTTTTTTTAATGAAGTCAGGTTATACCGTTCCAAAATTGCTTCGCTGGGCAACCGTGGAATAAGATGGAAAGTTGCCCGAACCAAAAATGAAGACAATTTTAACCCGAATGGGTTTGATACGGCTTTTGAATCACCAGAAATTGGCTCATCCAGTTCTTTTTCCCTTAAAATTGCTCAACCATTCTTTCAAAACTTTCAAAGACAATTATCCGGTTTACACCCATATGCCAGAAATTTTCTTAATCAGGATAACATTATTCAACATTTCCTTGAGGCAATAAACCAATACACTTTAAATTTTGTTGACAAAGAAATCAGATGGTTTGAAAATTACAAAGGAGATAAAAGCAATCAGATAATTGACCAGATGAGGAGAATTATAGCACCAGCCAACAGAGGATACCTGATGCGGTTAGGTTTTGGTACAGGTTTTCATGCGATGAGCGGTGACTGGAAATTTGATAATCATATTCAAGTTGGAACTATTGAAAGAAACAAGAACA
Organism: Sphingobacteriales bacterium; assembly: GCA_012517435.1. Classification (NCBI taxonomy): domain Bacteria; kingdom Pseudomonadati; phylum Bacteroidota; class Sphingobacteriia; order Sphingobacteriales; species Sphingobacteriales bacterium. The sequence continues at coordinate 1,758 of JAAYUY010000002.1, forward strand.
AGATACCCAGATACAAAACCCGCAGAATTGCTTTCGACCAATGGCCAAATCCATCCTATTTTGGTCCCTTGGGATATGTTTTACTTTCTCTTAATCCATTTGAACAGTCTTCTTTAATTACTCAAGAAAGCTCTCATGAAACCCGAATGGGTGATGTTAAAACGCTGGAAGTTAAGCCTGTACATAGAGATATTATCCTAAAGCCAAATAAAGAAAACCTCCTGGATGCGGAAGTAAAGGAAAACAATCAGGTTGAAGTTTATATGCCAGACGGAACAAAGAAAATCGTCAGACTCGTCAGTGGAAAAGCAGAACCCGGAAAGGTTATTGAGGTCGCTATCTATCCTGATAAAAAAGGCAATTTTAATCAGGCCAGTTTCAAAGGATACAAAAAATAGGCGGACTCCTAACTTAAGATTCATAAAATTGCATCAATAAAAGTTTTACGCATACATAAATCTTTTATTATATTTGCCGAAAGTTTTACATATACATAAAATGGAGAAAGATAAATTTATACCGGAAAAACTTATCAATCGGCAAAAATATATTGATCATGCGGTAAAATATATTGATAAAGACATAATCAAGGTTTTTTCAGGACAGCGAAGGGTGGGCAAAAGCTATATGCTTTATCAGGTTGCACAGCATATCATAAACTCGAATACGGAAGCTAACATTGTTTTTATTAATAAAGAATTAGCTGAATACCGCTTTATTAATACAGAGTTTCAACTGATTGAATATCTGAAAAATAAGGATAAAGCCAGATACAACTATCTTTTTATTGATGAAGTTCAGGAAATTAAGGGTTTTGAAAATGCATTAAGGAGTTTGCTCGCAGACCGAAAATGGGATATCTGGTGCAGTGGGAGTAATGCCTCATTTTTATCAATAGATATTGCAGGAATAATGAGTGGAAGATCTATCGAATTTCGGATTGGAGCATTAAGTTATACTGAGTTTTTGGATTTTCATCATCTCGATGATACGGACAATGCCTTATTGAAATATCTTAAGTTTGGGGGACTTCCTTATTTAATAAATTTATCACTGGATGATCTGACTGTTTTTGAATATCTCAGAGGCGTGTATAACACGATTTTATTTAAAGATATTGTAAACAGACATGGCATAAGAAATATTCATTTTCTTGAAAATCTGGTTCAGTTCTCAGCCGATCATATTGGCTCCTTATTGTCATCCAACAAAATAAGTGAATATTTGAAATCTCAGGGAATCCGCATGGCAACAGTCAGGGTTCTGGAATATTTGAATTACCTGACAGATGCTTTTTTCCTTAAAAAGATTAAAAGAACAGATATTAAGGGAAAGCGGGTGTTTGAGGTCGGGGAAAAATACTTTTTTGAAGATTTGGGTTTACGAAATCTCATTGCCGGTTTTTCGATGAACGATATTGGAAAAATCATTGAAAATGCTGTTTTGCTGCATTTACAGTATAACGGATTTGAAGTACATACTGTTGCCTTGAATGATAAGGAAATTGACTTTGTGGGAACACGTGTCAACGAAAAAATTTATGTTCAGGTAGCCTATCTGATACCTGATCAAAAAGTGTATGAAAGAGAATTCGGAAACCTGAGAAAGATAGATGACAATTATCCTAAATATGTGGTGTCAATGGATCCGGTAATTTCCACAGGCAATTTGGGGATCAAACATATTCATTTAAGAGAGTTTTTAAAAATGGAAATCTAACCAGCAGATGATGAAAAACATTTTTGCCATTACTTTTGGGACAAGCGATGTACAGTTTAACCAGGATGTTGTTGGACGTCATGGCTTTATTATCGCTCAGAACGGAAATATTTTTGTTCTGAAGCACAGGGAAAAGAATATTGAAATTTCTCTGAGACCCAACAGAGACCGTCAGAATTATTATCTGTTATCTTCACCAAGAATTGACGGAGAAAAAGTTTATAATCACATTGCTGATTTTCTGCCTGTCATTGAATTACCACTTACTCTGCCTGTTATTAAACAAATCAGGAAAACTGATCCTGAGCTGATAATTGACTGTTGGTTTTTGGTTGATACCAATCAGGATAAAGAAAAGGTAAAAGAACAACACTGGAAAAATGATACACTGTTTGTGTCCCGAATTTTCAAGGCAAAGCTCCAGTATGTATTTCCGGATGAAAAAGATGAGAAGTTTAAGTTTCATACCATTACTGAAGAGCTAACCAATATTGACAAGCAATACCTCGATTTCAGGAGAAAATGCCCCTATATTTTTGACCTGAAAGAAGAAGAAATTAATCAGATATTTCTGCTTCCGCAGGGAGGGATCGACCAGATCAATCAGGCATTGACACTTCAACTTATTCAGGCATATAAAACGAAAGTGAAGCAATGGCAGCAAGCTGAAGACAAAGAGCCAAAAGAGTTATTTTTTGTACAAAATTTTCTGAATGATTTGAATAAACAAAAGATTATCAAACATCTGGAAGATTATGATTTTGGATTAATTGCAAATTCAGGATTTTTTTCATCTGCGGATGAGATCTTTAAATTGTCTGAATTTGCTCATAGTAAACTAAACCTTGACTATGAAAATCTGGATAAAAATTGCAATTATTATGAAGATGACATACCTGAAAACAAAGCAAAAGACCTTTATTTGCACGCCAAAATATATTATAAACGAGGTGACTTTGGAAATTATCTCTGGAGATTGTTTACATTAATAGAAAACTTATACAGAATTGAAGTTGATAAAGTTTTTGGTAATACAGAAAATCTTTTTAATGAAATAAGAAATAATCCAAATGATAATCAGTGGATAAAAATGATAAAAAAATTTGAGGGATTGGAGGATTTTTTGGAAACAAGAAAAATGAACAATAAAAAAAACATTGAATGGAAAACCCCCAATAAGTTTGCTTATAAATACATTTTCAATTTTCTTATAGATAAGGGTTTTTATCAAATTAATCAGAAAAGAAAAGATAATTTAAATTTTATTTTTAACAAATGCATGCCACTTCTTAGCAAAAGGAATGATATAGCCCATTATCTAAGGCCTGTTACGAAAGAAATCATTGAATCTTCCTTACCCCAAAAAGTAACGTTGGATACACTGAATCAAAAATGGGATGAAATATTTAATATTTCAAAGGAAAAACCATTTGGTGTCTATGACGATATTAAGGACGACATCAAGAATATTTTAAATTTATGGTAACCATTCAATTCGATAATCTTTAATTTTCTTAAATAAAGTGGTATAGGAAATTCCTAACTCTTCTGCAACTTTTTGCTTATTCCCATTGAAATATGCCATTGCTCTGACAATATGTTCTCTTTCAATGTCAGTGAGTTTCCATGAACTCATGTTGAATCTGTTTTCTAATATTCGTGGTGGTAAATCTGAAGGCATTATTATCTCTTTTTGTAATAAATACAGCTTATAAATTAAATTGATCAATTCGCGTATATTACCAGGGAAAGAATAATTAAATAATATTTTTTTTGCTTCCTCGCTAAGAATAAAAACTTTTTGACCAGAAGGTTTATGTCTGGGAACCAAAAAGTTAAAGTATTTTTCTATTTCACTTTTTCCTCTTTTTCTTAAAGGCGGTAGTTCAAGTTCAGCAGCAGCAATCCGGTAATAGAGATCTTCTCTGAATTTACCTTCCTGTGTCATCTTTAATAAATCCTTGTTGGTAGCACAAATGATCCTGACATTCACTTTTTTTTCTACAGTATCGCCAAGCATGATGATTTTCTTTTCCTGTAAAACTCTTAATAAACTTTGCTGCATAAATGGTGAAATATCCCCTATTTCGTCCAGAAACAAAGTGCCTCCATTGGCCGATTCAAAAAAACCCTTGGTATCTTTGATTGCTCCGGTAAAAGCCCCTCTGACATAACCAAATAAACGGCTTTCTATCAGAGTATCGGTTAGGGAAGAACAATTAACTGCGACAAATGGTTTATCCTTTCTCGCTGAATGTTCATGAATAAATCGTGCAAGATTCTCTTTCCCTGTTCCATTTTCCCCTAGAATCAGAATCGGAATTTCATCTGTCATTGCGGCTTTCTCTGCCATTTCATATATTGGTTTTATGGAATCGGAAAGACAAATCTCATCCTGCAAATTAATTGTGGTCGCCACACTTTTAATATACAATGTGTGGGGGACTATTGTATTATCAATCTGAATATACTCAGGTTCAATTTTCCCTTCGGCAAATTCAGGGCGTCTGACCTGAAAAAGATTGAATTTGTATTGTCCCGACACAGCTAAAAAATACCAGACCACCATCATGGTCGGAGTGCCGGGTGAAATGAATACATCACAGCTTTTTTGATGTAATCCAAGTTCAATTAGTTTTTTCTCAAGCTTTTCTCTTACCTCAATGATACTTACAGGATCTTTTATTTCAATAAATACGGGAATGATTTTTTTATCCATCCCAACCAACTTGATATATTCATATATTGCTGATTCTCTTCTAGAATTAATATTATCTCCCATATTCCAAGACATTAACCAGTAATGTTTTTCATATTTATCCAGGTGATATCTATGAAAAGTTGCCGTTGGTCCATTCATGTTAAATGTGATATCCTGGTTAAAATCATTCCCATAAGCAATCCAGCTAATTAAAATTTTACTATCCATTTTCTAAATTAGGTATTTAAATTTTGAATACAAAAATAATGTTTTTCTTCAAAAAACAAAGATGAATCTTTTTTGAATAGTTAGGGAAAATTTTTGTTCAAAATTTAAAGATTGATAATATGGCAAACACAAACAAAATATATGATGTACTGAAAAAAGGGCTTTCCTTCAATCCAAATATGGAACAGATTGAAGCCTTAAAATGTTTAGGTGATTTCATAACAAGCTCATCCAATGATTTCTTCATCCTCTCTGGTCCTGCAGGTAGCGGTAAAACCTCCCTTGTTAAGTCGCTGGTTGATTATTTCGAAGAGAGCGGAACCGGTTATTATCTCGCCTCACCGACCGGTCGCTCTGCCCATATCCTGGGCCGAAAAACCGGCTCTTATGCCGCTACCCTGCATCACCTGCTTTTCATCCCTGAGTTTAACGATAAAACCATGCAAATTTGCTTTACCCCTAAATCAAATAAAGCACATGATTCAATACGCTATTTTATCGTTGATGAAGCATCAATGATCAGCGACAAAAGCAATCAGGAAGGAATGTTTGTGCAGGATGTTTCACTTCTTGGCCAACTGATCAGATTTGCCAAGAAAGGTAATCCGCAGAACAAATTAATATTAATAGGTGACCGCTATCAACTGCCACCTGTGGGTTCAAACGAATCTCCTGCTTTATCTGTCGATTATCTGAGTTCCCGCTACAAGCTCAAAGGAAACAGTTTTGAACTATCGCAGGTAGAGCGTCAATCCCACGACTCATATATTCTTGAAATGGCATGTCAGATTCTGCAATCTATTAAAGACAGGAAGTCTTATACTTTTAACAGTTTCAAAGCATACAGCAGTTTTAGTGCTTCTATCAACAAATATCTGGCTGATTATTCTGATGAAAACAGCGACCATTCCATCATGATAGCTTTTGCTAATTCGCAGGTCAATGCCATGAACACATGGGCAAGAAATTTCAGATACAACTATAAAAATCATCACAATATCATGCCTGACGAACTGATGATATGCAACCATAATGTCATGGTGGGGGAGAGCACACTTTTCAAAGGCAATCACTTTGTTGTCAGAAAAACATGGAAACCTGAAGAATTTGCGGGGCTACATTTTATCAATGCCAAAATCGAATTTACGGATCTATACAATGAGAAGGTTGTCGAAAACACAAAGATCATGATTGAAAGTGTTACTGCTCCTGATGGCAGCATTCCTATTGAAAAAGAAAAACAGCTTTTGCATGAAGCATACAAACGCAACCCACGTTTTCGTGAATCCCGCAACCCTTATGACGATGCTTTTGTCAGTGCTGTCAGAGCAAGGTATGGATATGCGCTGACCTGCCATAAAGCACAGGGAGGCGAATGGAATAATGTATATCTCCATCCCGGATTCAGAAAAGACGACCTCAGGTGGCTTTACACAGCTATCACAAGGGCTTCTCAGAATTTGTATTCATGGTTTGACGGAAAAAATGGTTTAACCTTTTAAAATAAAATCTTATGACAAAGAACTTTTTTATAATGGCTTCAGTTTTTAAGACAAAGACAAATAAGGTAATTAATATACTGATTTTGTCCTTTTTATTTATCTTTTCCACTTTCGTTCATACAAATCTGTTCGCACAGGCAAGGCTTGGTTTTAAAGCTTCTGACATCAGACAAGAGTTTAAAGACCCTGATTATCAACTGGAATCGGGATTTACCAGCGATAACATCTATTATATTACCATCACGACCAGCCGGGCAACTGTTATTTATTATTTTAATGAGGAATGGATCTGTGATGTCTGTATAATTATCCCAGATGATGAAGGTAGCCTGAACTACTATGTCGAGTATTACAACAATCATTATGTTATCATTTCAGAGACAAAGTGGAAAATGTATTCCAAAGAGGGAATTTCTAATATTGAACTGGTATTTACCGAAGATCTCGGATATTTTTTTATGTGGTATTAAAAATTTATGGTTTAACAATTAAAATATAAGCTCATGACAAACTATACAGAAAATAATGCTCAGAAAAAAAACATGATTGAAAGAATAGCAGAGCCGATAAAGCCGCATGCTAATCATCAGATCAATGCAAATATGAAAACAAGTCTTGATTCATCATTACCACCTGAAAATCAAGCAGAAATACCAAATACTACAAAAGTGAAATTGTCAGATTATGGATTTGAACAGGCCGGCATTAACAGGGGTGATCCTACAGCCTTGGAAAACAATCTGTTTGAGATAAAAGAAGGACATATTGTTGATATTACCTATTCAGAAACAGAACATCTGAAGCGTAAAAGCATGATTGAAGATCAAATTGCTGAAAGGAACCGCAAAAAAATTGAACTTGAACAGCAGGAAAAAAATATCAGGGAGGTATTAATACCTGAAAAAGAGCAGAAAATAGGAGAATTGAAATCAGAGATCAAAAAAACCAAAGAAGACGCCAGAAACGGAACACTCATTTCCGGTTACAACCGAACAAAACACCTGCTTTATATCATAATACTCTGGTTAACAGGCATCTACCTCATATTTTTTTATGCCAGTGCAATTCATTCTGCATTTTTCAGAAACATTATTCATGACCTGAAAAATTTCGGAACAAGTGACAATCTATCTATGATGTTAAACAGTATTTTCGACCCAATGGCTTTATTTCGACTGCAGGCTTCTACCCTGATGATTTATCTGGCCTCTTCACTCTTTTTTGCCATGGGATTACTTGCTCATATTTACCTTCACCGCAAAATGAAACTGATTTATAAAATTCCTGTCTTCTTTTTAGCCATATTCATCCCACTTGCTGCCGATTTTTTACTTGCCCGTAAAATTCATCAAAACATTGTTATAGCAGAAACACTTATTGGCTTGAAGGAAACAAACTTATGGTACGAAAGTTTTAATTTCTGGCTCGTCATTATTTTCGGCTATGTAGCCTATATGGTATGGGCATTTCTGTTTAACGAAAGCATTGCTGAAGGTGAAAAAAGAAACGGAGAAAAAGCAGCAGAAAAAATTATTATAGGTCTTAATGAAGAGATAAAAGCCGTAAAAAATGAAATCAACAACCATAAACTTGAGCTTAACAATATTATTTACAATATATTACAACTTGACCAGGAAATAGGATTATTGAAAAAGCAAATTGAAAAACTTCTTCAAGATCCAGACCTTCTGCTCCGAAATCTGCACAACTTTTTTGATGGATGGCTACGCTACCTGAATGCTGCCGAACACCTGAATGACAGAAAAGCTGCATGCATAAAAGTTTTTGAACAGTTTATTGACAATCAGTTTGTTAAAACAAAAATTTACTGACTATGACAAAAAGATTTGAAAATATCATTTTTACCAAGCTCATGACAGAAGCATTATTTCCGAGCTGGAATGATGACAGTAACATTCTTTTCAGATTTGAAGACAGAAATTTTCTTCTTGAGTTGTTTCCAGACAACAATAAATTTATGAAGTTAAAAAGTATAGAGTTTTTCATTTCAGGCTCTGACGAATACATTAATGTTTCGCACATTATTGCAATCAAGGTTGCTGCAAGGTATCCACTGGTGAAATTTTCCTGTAACGGGCATCATTTTACAGCCATCTATGAATTTTTTCTTCATCAGGAAGAACATTTTATTGATGAGCTTTATGAAGGCATAAGTGCCATTGGATTGGCCATCAATGAGTTTTTCTTCAGGCTCGGCATCTTTGAAGAAAATTCTGTAAAGAATAACTCGAATTTGTTAAACTTGAATTTAAATTAAACGGAGGTAGTTATGACAAAGAATTTATTACATATTATTTTTTGGGCTTCATTGATTTTAACTGGCTGTAATTCAGCTAAAAGCACTGTTGAGAGGGTAAAACCTGTCAACTATATTGTCCTTCTTGATTTATCTGATCGTTTAACGGCTAACGGGGTCATTCAGGCCGATAAAGTAATGATTAATGAAGTATTCAAACATTTTGTCAGTGCTGTGCGCCAAAATATTACTATTAATTCTTCTGATAAATTCAATTTCAGGATATTACCACAAAAAAATAATGCCCCTGCCCTATCCGGTTTTGAAAATAAACTGAGTATCGACATGGAAAACATTGATATTCAATATAAAAACGAAAAACTTGAACATCTTTCTTTAATCATTCAACCTTCACTCGACAGTATTTATTCAATTGCATACAAGGGAAAAAATACCAACCTTTACTTTGGTACCGATATCTGGAAATATTTTAACGAACAACTTTCTACCGATTTAAGCAGTAATGCCGATAATATTGTCATTGTATTAACCGATGGCTATTTTGATTTTGAAAATGACCAGCATGCATTAAGAAACGGGAACCGGTTTACTTCTTCCAGCTTTTATTCCCGATTACAAAGTTTAAACTGGAAAGAAATTAGTGAAAAATCAGATTATGGACTTATTCCAATACATTTTAACACACCTTTCAGGTGTATTGTTGCAGGATTGAATCCTAAAACTTCAGCATTGAATGAACTGGATAAATTGACCTATTTCTGGGAAAAATGGATGAAAGAAAGCGGAGAAACTGACTTAACGGTTATATCTAAAAGCTCTGCTGAAAAAATGAAAAAATTATTGACGGAAGCTTTAAACAAAAAAATATGACAGAACTGGTATTAAATACGTATGGCACGTGCCTGGCAAAAGAAAACGATAACTTTGTGGTGATTCACAAAGACGGCCGGCAAATGATTGCCCCTGATAAGATACGTTCAGTGTGCGTCAGCAGAGGGGCGTCAATTACTTCCGATGCTGCCTTGCTGGCTATTCAGAATCAGATCGATGTTGTTTTTATTGATAATAGCGGGAAACCCTCAGGAAGAATCTGGAGTGTAAAATTCGGCAGCATATCAACCATACGCAGACACCAGCTCGATTTTAACCAGTCGAAACATGCTGTTGAGTGGATTAAAGAATTATTAATCAAAAAACTGGATAACCAAATGGCCTTATTGCTTTCATTGCTTCCCGGGCAAAACGAACAAACAATCAAACAAATTGACAATGCTATCAGGCGTATTGATATTTATAAGGAGAAAATCAAGCATTTAGAAGGCAATTATCTAATAGAAATTGCTGAAAATCTCAGGGGATGGGAAGGCATAACCGGAAAAATTTATTTCAACGCGGTCAATAAAGTGTTGCCTGTTGCCTATCAGAGTTCAGGCAGAAGTCAGCATCCGGCAATGGACATCTTCAACTGTCTGTTAAACTATGGGTATGGAATGCTATACGGAAAAATTGAAGGGGCTTTAATCAGAGCAGGAATCGATCCATACATCGGTATTTTTCATCGTGATGAGTACAACCGGCCCGCTTTGGCTTATGATATTATCGAAATTTACAGAATCTGGATCGACTATGTAGTAATCAACCTTTTACAACAAAATGTTATTGATGACGATTGCTACAGCATCAAAGCCGATGGCAGCTACTGGCTTGAAACCATGGGAAAGCGCATTTTAATACAGTCGGTAAATGACTATTTGAGTGAAGTCATCAGTGTACAGGGGCTGGAACGCAGCAGACTCACTCATATTGAATTATATTGCCAGCATCTGGCTCAAATATTTTTAAAGTTTAACCCTTAAAATTTTGAACTATGACAATGCTTGGAAAAAATATCACGGCTTATAACGACCCTTTGGTCAAAATCAGTGAAAAAGATTTATTTTCGATGGTTAAAGACTCTCCTGAAGAGCTGAAAAACAAAATCCATCAATTACGCAATATAGCTACCATCGACCCTAAAAAATACAGACAACTCAAAACCATGTTGCCTTATGTTACCTGCGGCCATTTTAACCCTGCCATTCGGAAAACCGAAAACTTCAGCTCTATCAGTCATTTTATAATTGACATCGACCATCTGAAAGAAAAAGAGCTAAGTGTCGAAAATCTCAGGTTCGACTTTATGCTCGACAACCGCGTAGTTATGGCATTTATCAGTCCTTCAGGTAACGGTTTGAAGTTATTGTTTCGCTTAAAAGAAAAATGCCACGACTATGCTCAGTTCAGTATTTTTTACAAACTTTTTGCTCAGCATTTTTCTCAGCAGTATCAATTATTTCAGGTAGTTGATAACAAAACTTCTGATGTTACCAGGGCATGTTTTCTCAGCTATGACCCCGATTGCAGCTTTAATCAAAAAGCTGAGGCAGTAGATATGAACTCATATATCAATTTTTCAAGCACAATCGAAGTTAAAGAAGTGGAACAAAGCCTTCTCAAATACGAAAAAGAAGTTATGCAAGTCGCAAAAGAACTCATACCAAAAGCTGAGGAAATAAACGAAATTTCCCCGGAAATTCTACATCATATTCGTCAAAAACTTAATCCCAATATCAGAACAAAGAAAGAAAAAATCATTTACGTTCCTGAACAACTCGAAGAAATAATCACAAAGCTTTCCAGAAAACTCAATCAGTTTGACATTGAAGTCAAGGCTATTGAAAACATCAATTATGGGAAAAAATTTGTAGTAAGCCTCAGCCAATATTGGGCAGAAATAAACGTCTTTTATGGGAAAAAAGGATTTTCTGTGGTGAAAACACCCAAACGCGGTTCAAATCCTGAATTAGCAGATATTGTCAACCGGATTTTCTGTGAAGAATTGTATTAAACAATCAGATACAAGTTTTCTATTATCACACGAATCATTCTTCCAATCATATAAAAACCTGTCATTCATTCAAAACTTTCTGTTTTATTATTAACTTCGCAGTTCGTATCTTTGTTTGAAGAAGAAAAAGAATACGACAAAATACATCATACAGATGCCCCGAAGAAAGAAACCTGAAAAAACGCTTGCAGAAAAATTGTTAATGCTAAAAAAAGCAGGTATTAATGAAAAAAGAAATTCAGGACAGACACCAGCCGATGATCAACTTCTACCCTTAGGTGAAAGAATCCGGAAAATATTAGGCATTTTCAGAAAAACAGAAAGTAAAACCAATCGTATGCTTTACTTTATCATGTACGACATTGAAAACAACAAGGTCAGGACAGCTATAGCCAAATACCTTGAAAAACAGGGATGTATCAGGGTTCAGAAATCCATTTTTATTGCCGACACCGAAAGGCAAAAATTTGATGAAATGCATAATACCCTGAAAGAAGTTCAAAGTTTTTACGATAACAACGACAGCATATTTTTTGTCCCGGTATCAAGTGACGAAATAAGAGCTATGAAAATCATCGGACAAAGCATAGATTTCAACTTCTTCCTGAGCAATCCGTCAACCATTTTTTTCTGACCCCGATAAATACATCAGATATAAAACCTTATCTAAGGATTGCATTTTAACTGATATTCAATCACTTACTGATTTGTTTTTTTTAAAAAAAAATCTTTTTTGTAATTTCAGAAAACATCTTATATTTGCGATTGGGAAAAAGTACAAAACAGCGGAAAAATATCCGTTTAATGTCGGATTTTTGTTCTTTAACAGGTTGAAAATTAAGAAATTACAGAATTACCTCTTAAAGCGTAATATCCACTACAACAAGGATTGAGACTGCTTCTGTTCCCACCCACTTAGCAGTTTAGGGCGGCTTAAAGCGTAATATCCACTACAACAAGGATTGAGACATGGCAATCAACACTCCAACCTTTTCTTTTTTTAACGCTTAAAGCGTAATATCCACTACAACAAGGATTGAGACTTCCCGTAGGAATTGTGAAGGTACAAGCCTTCTTTCAGCTTAAAGCGTAATATCCACTACAACAAGGATTGAGACTCCTCCGAAGGCAGAGCCTTCGTTAGTTGTTTTTATTTCTTAAAGCGTAATATCCACTACAACAAGGATTGAGACTCTGAAAGAGAATCCACCCACTCGTGAACAGTGCTTAAAGCGTAATATCCACTACAACAAGGATTGAGACAGCTTTCATGGGTGCTCTTTGAATAAGCTTTCTAAACCTTAAAGCGTAATATCCACTACAACAAGGATTGAGACGTTGCTTATCCTGATGTCATTAACTGTGTCCGCTGTCGCTTAAAGCGTAATATCCACTACAACAAGGATTGAGACATATTCAAAAAACGCTCTTCCGCTATCAACATAATAGCTTAAAGCGTAATATCCACTACAACAAGGATTGAGACTAATATTGAATATTCTTCATCTTTTAATTTTACTTAAAGCGTAATATCCACTACAACAAGGATTGAGACGTCTTTACTGATTGTAAACAAACTTTTCTGTTCTACTTAAAGCGTAATATCCACTACAACAAGGATTGAGACAAATTTTTCTTATTTCGTCCCTTGTTATCCGTCCTTTGCTTAAAGCGTAATATCCACTACAACAAGGATTGAGACAGCTTCAGTAGGGCTGTATTGGTTACAGCATCTTCTTGCTTAAAGCGTAATATCCACTACAACAAGGATTGAGACGTATATGGTTTCCTTGTCTTGAGGGTTTATACACCCTCTTAAAGCGTAATATCCACTACAACAAGGATTGAGACTTATTTATTCCTTCTTATTACAGGATACTCTTTCCTTAAAGCGTAATATCCACTACAACAAGGATTGAGACCTTCAGCATTTAAAATAGCCTGAAGTTTTTCTTGGGCTTAAAGCGTAATATCCACTACAACAAGGATTGAGACAATATAGCCGTATTGGTTACAGCATCTTCTTGCCCAACTTAAAGCGTAATATCCACTACAACAAGGATTGAGACTGTATAAGCAGTTAACAAATCATCTTTAGTAAGCATCTTAAAGCGTAATATCCACTACAACAAGGATTGAGACGCATTCCTTTTTCAAGAAATGGGGGAAAGGATTTAACTTAAAGCGTAATATCCACTACAACAAGGATTGAGACAAGTATTCCCTAAATGTTTTATGTACAAGGTAGGACTTAAAGCGTAATATCCACTACAACAAGGATTGAGACTGTGTTCCGTTGCAGCCAAAGGCTTCCCCACACCAATCTTAAAGCGTAATATCCACTACAACAAGGATTGAGACGAGATTTCAACAACACAATCTAAAGGATTCCAATGGACTTAAAGCGTAATATCCACTACAACAAGGATTGAGACTCTTTAAGATGAGACATAACCCTAATGAAATACCGCTTAAAGCGTAATATCCACTACAACAAGGATTGAGACATCTCATGCTCTCCCAGATAAGACAGATGACCTGCTTAAAGCGTAATATCCACTACAACAAGGATTGAGACTATGATTGTTGAGGTGCTGATAATATTTATTCTGCGGTTCTTAAAGCGTAATATCCACTACAACAAGGATTGAGACTCGTCCAAATATATGTCATTGCAGGTGAAATAAATTTCTTAAAGCGTAATATCCACTACAACAAGGATTGAGACTTATTCTTTTATGACGTAAAACATTATTACTTTTTACTTAAAGCGTAATATCCACTACAACAAGGATTGAGACTATTTTCCAGCAATTTGAATCAATTTTATAAACTTCTTAAAGCGTAATATCCACTACAACAAGGATTGAGACCTGTTAATAACTTTTTCTTGTGTTTCAGTGTCTAATTCCTTAAAGCGTAATATCCACTACAACAAGGATTGAGACTACAAAAATCCAAATGGTTTTGTAGAGCCAACTCTTCTTAAAGCGTAATATCCACTACAACAAGGATTGAGACACCAAAAATAAACCCATTATAGTCTCTCATAACTCTACTTAAAGCGTAATATCCACTACAACAAGGATTGAGACAGCAGTGAATTCGACCAAAACTGAAATTATCATAGTCTTAAAGCGTAATATCCACTACAACAAGGATTGAGACTTTGTCTTGAGATTTCCGTCCATTTTTGCATTCTTATCTTAAAGCGTAATATCCACTACAACAAGGATTGAGACAGGACAAAGAATGTCCAGGCAATAACTAATAGTATCTTAAAGCGTAATATCCACTACAACAAGGATTGAGACCCGTGAAATTAAAACTTATATCATATCTGTATTCATCTTAAAGCGTAATATCCACTACAACAAGGATTGAGACCTAATAGTATTTCTATCGTTGTGTTGATTATCTTAAAGCGTAATATCCACTACAACAAGGATTGAGACCATCAGTTAAATTTTTAAAATACTGCTTCCTGACGACTTAAAGCGTAATATCCACTACAACAAGGATTGAGACTATCTACAAAAATCTAAATGGTTTTGCCAAGCCGTTCTTAAAGCGTAATATCCACTACAACAAGGATTGAGACTGTTCTTTTGCCTTTTTTGGGGCTCTATCAGCAATCCTTAAAGCGTAATATCCACTACAACAAGGATTGAGACCCTATTAAACACGATATATCTGTATTGTTTTAATACTTCTTAAAGCGTAATATCCACTACAACAAGGATTGAGACACTTCATCTAAAATGATGTATTCATTTATGATGTCTTAAAGCGTAATATCCACTACAACAAGGATTGAGACTAAAAACTTTTTTAGCCAATAATTACGGGCATCAACTCTTAAAGCGTAATATCCACTACAACAAGGATTGAGACATTTTATTATTTCATCAATTTTTTCAAGTAATTCTTAAAGCGTAATATCCACTACAACAAGGATTGAGACCTCTAAATCTTCAAGAGTAACTTCTCTGTCTTTATTCTCTTAAAGCGTAATATCCACTACAACAAGGATTGAGACACATAACTACTCCGTTAACAACAATATATCCATTCTTAAAGCGTAATATCCACTACAACAAGGATTGAGACTGAAATTAATAGACTGAATCTTTACTTTCATGATTTCTTAAAGCGTAATATCCACTACAACAAGGATTGAGACCCTTAATGAGGATATGTTCCCCATTAACTTTGACACGCTTAAAGCGTAATATCCACTACAACAAGGTGGAGTTGCTATAAAATAGTAGACACAAAGATAAGTCATTAAGCTGCGGAATTTTTGGTTAATAAATATTTTTCATATTCAGCAGGTGACATATAGCCAAGTGCCGAGTGTTTTCTTTTAAGATTATACCATGTTTCAATGTAATCAAAAACAGACAATGCCGCCTCTTTTATTGTTTGATATTTATGCCAATTAGTCCATTCGGATTTTAATGTTTTAAAGAAGCTTTCTGCCACTGCATTATCCCAACAATTACCCTTTCTACTCATACTTTGCTGGATGATTTTGTGTCTTTTAAGCACTTTTACAAACTCATCACAGGCGTATTGAACTCCTCTGTCTGAATGAAATATTAGTTGTTGGGTAATTGGACGGTTATTTAAGGCCATTCTAAAGGCTGAAATACTTGTCTCATCGGCTTTTAATGTTCTTGATAGCGCCCATCCTATCACCTTTCTATCGCCCAGATCTATAACAGTCGTCAAATAGAGCCAACCTTCTTTTGTTGGAATATAAGTTATGTCTGAAACCCATACCTTACTGATCGTTCCTATGTTAAAATTCCTATCCAACAGATTTTCAGCAATTCGAAAAGAATGCTTAGAATCAGTAGTGGCAACATATTTCTTCCGTACGATGCTTCGAATACCTGAACTTTGCATTAACCGAGCTACACGAGGTCTTGATACCTTATTAAATTCTTTCCTAAGCTCTTCAGTAATCCTTGGACTACCGTAGGTCTTTTTGCTTTTGTTATGTATTTCTCTAATTTTCATTAGTAGAACTTGATTTTCTTTAAATCTTTTTGGAGGCTTGCTTTTCAACCATTTATAGTATCCGCTTTTGCTTACTTTTAAGACTTTACACATCTTTTCAACAGGAAATTTAGTGCGGTTATTCATTATAAACTGAAATATTTCCCATCGCTCTTGGAAAAGATGCCTATTGCTTTTTTTAAGATATCTCGCTCCATCTTAATATCAGCTAACTCTTTTTTAAGCCTGGCAATTTCAGATTCTTCTTCAGTCATCTTTTTCTTTCCATTTCCCGGGAAGCTTTTACCTTCTAATGCGGCAAATTCGCTACGCCATCGATAAATCAGCTCTGGACGAATATCTAATTCATGTGCTAATTCCCTTATGTTTTCCATGGAATAGCTCAACTCGACTGCTTTTAGTTTAAATTCTCGATCAAATTTTCTTCTTGTTTCCATTTTACAAAGATTTTAAAATTCTCAGTTTTGTCTTAACTAACCGTCCACTAAAATATTGCAAGTCCAAGGATTGAGACTCCTTTTCCTAAAGTTTATTCTTCTGCAACCTTTACCTTAAAGCGTAATATCCACTACAACAAGGATTGAGACTACCATCGAGCGTTATTACCATTTTGTTGTCCTTTAGTTCTTAAAGCGTAATATCCACTACAACAAGGATTGAGACTGTATAGAATCTGTGAACCAAAAAGTGCTACTTACACTTAAAGCGTAATATCCACTACAACAAGGATTGAGACCACTCAGTACATAATTTGAGTCTTCCATCAAGGACTATGCTTAAAGCGTAATATCCACTACAACAAGGATTGAGACCACACATCTTTCCCTCCTTTTACTTTGTAGATGGAATAACTTAAAGCGTAATATCCACTACAACAAGGATTGAGACAATGGGGGAAAGGATTTAATTCCCCTAACCTGAATGATCTTAAAGCGTAATATCCACTACAACAAGGATTGAGACATCTTTTTTACCTTGATAAAACGAGGATATGCCACACTTAAAGCGTAATATCCACTACAACAAGGATTGAGACAATTACAGAGCTTCGCAGTCCTTTTTTATATTGCTCTTAAAGCGTAATATCCACTACAACAAGGATTGAGACTTCATAGCCCAAGGTTTAAACCTTGAGCTATGGTCTTAAAGAATAATATCCACTGCAACAAGGATGAGACATAGCAGTATGCGGAATGAGTATTGGTGAATGCAGAACCCGGAAACCTGAAAAAATCTTAACCACCAGAACACCAAGACACGAAGATACTATTTGTATAATTTACTATCTCGTTTTCTCCGCATTCTCTGTGGCAATAAATCCTCCGTGCCCCTCTTTGCTCTCCGTGGTAAGAATACTTTAACCACCAAGACACCAAGACACTAAGAAAATAACTTAGAAGCTTTGTGCCTTTGTGTCTCCGTGGTGAAACAAACCTCTGTGCTCCTCTGTGTCTCCGTGGTGAAAAAAACTTAACCACCAAGACACTAAGAAAATAACTTAGAAGCTTTGTGCCTTTGTGCCTCCGTGGTGAAACAAACCGTGCTCTCTGTGCTCTCTGTGCCTCTGTGGTGAAAAAAACTTAACCACCAAGACAC
>JAAYUY010000003.1 GCA_012517435.1 Sphingobacteriales bacterium
AGGGAATTCTGAGGAGCATGAGCTGAGCAGTGAATACCTTAGTCATTTTCTTCTTCATCAATACCTGATTCAAAACCATAGCGGAAAAAAATGCATTCTTCATGTTCATCCCGATGAGTTTATTGCCATCAGCCATTCTTCAAAAATTAAAACAGGAGAACAGCTTACTTCATTGATTTATAGTTATTTACCAGAGACACAAATTCATATAAGAAACGGAATTTCCTTTGTAGCTTATCAACCTGCAGGCAGCAGAGAGCTGGCAGAAGCCACTTTATCAGCTTATCAGGGAGAAGACCTGATTGTATGGGAAAAACACGGAGTTTTATCTTTGGCAAGCGACTGGCAGCAGGCAATTGAGATCATCGAAGCAGGCGTTAAAGCCCTGCGGATTTATTTTTTAACCAAAAGCCTGTATCTTCCTGATTAGGACAAAATCAAAAAAACCATCGAAAGCTTTATTTTGCAATATGTTTCTTATCTTTACCCTGAAAAAAATATTGCTGTTTTTTCAAAATTTAAACATTGTGTAACCTTTTAAAAATACAAAGATGAAAAAAATCATTGGTTTATTGGTTTTTATACTGATCAGTACATTAATATTTGCCCAAAACTATGACCTAATGACCAGCCTGACCATGGAAGTTGCCGGAAAGGCAGGCGTGGCAGTTCCCGTAAAAGGCTTTGTAATCAATAAAGGATTTAACTCCGTCACTTCCTTTGACCTGAATTATCAGGTTGATGATAATCAGATATTTACAGCAAATATTTCCAGTGTAAACATTCCGCAGAACGGGAAATGGTATTTTACCCATCCCACTAATTTTACTCCCACAAACACCAATGGATTTCATAAGATTAAATGCTGGGCAAGCAACCTGAATGGCAACCCCGACCAAAAACCATCCAACGATGCAGATTCGTTTTTCTTTTTTGTCAACTATGGGATTACCGGATCAAAAAATGTATTACTGGAAAGTGTTGTGAGTGTAAAAGACGGAGAATCAACTGATGCCTATGCCAAAATTGATGAAATGCTGAATACATATCCGAAAACCTTAGTTCCTGTCAATTATCAGACATGGGGCGAAATGGCCACTCTCGACTTTATCGAAATCAATAACGATTTCAAGCCTGCTACTTCTTCCGGTCTGATAGACAGGACTTTCTGGAAAGAATATAACGAAATTGCCGTCCCTCGTTATGACTGGTCAACCCGGATTGCAGAACGCCTGAGTTCAAAAACACCTGTCAACATTAGTTTTCAGGAAATAAAATATAATCCGAGTACTTCAGCTGCAGAAATTACTGCTAAATTTGAGTTTGTCGATGCCATGGGCGGAGATATCAGGGCCACCTGTCTGCTGACGGAAGATTGGGTTACCGGAAGCAAGGAAGACTATCAGCAGGCCAATAATTATGACGCTATGATGGGACATCCGTTTTTTAACCGTGGCAATCCGGTTTATCCGATGTTTTTCCACTTTACGGCACGTATGTTTAACTCAGGAATCTGGGGAGACTGGATTGATCTGAAAGAACCAGGATTCAGAAAAGTATCAAAAGACACCGTCATCATCAAACAATTTTCAAAACGCGTTATCCCCGACAACTGGAACCGTCATCAGATGTATGCCATTGTTTTTGTATGCTATTGGGACGAAAACATCGCCAGACGCCAGGTATTAAACGTTATTAAAGCCAAACTGACCACTACTTCCATCGAGGAAACAAACCCTGCCGATCAAATCAGCATGATTTATCCCAACCCTGTTGAAAATACGGGAATAATTACCTTCTCGACTTCACAAACAACAGATATTCAGCTTAGTATTTTCGATGTGATGGGAAGAAATGTTTTAGCTAAAACTGAAGGTAGCTTTGCTCCCGGGGAACATCATGTTTCTTTTGATGCCTCAAACCTGAGCAAAGGAAGCTATTTGGCTGTGCTGGAATTTAATGGCCAGAAACATACAGTGAAGTTTATCAAGTAGTTCATTTTACTACATTTTAAAACTGGATAATTTACCCTGTTTTAGTATTCTTTATTAACATCTGATTCAGGGAAAAAACAGGTGATTGAGTAAAATTAATTTTCAAAGTCATTGATTTATTCGTACTTTTGAAGTAAATTTATAATGAAGCCTTTGAAAATGTTGCGATATGTTTTTGTGGTAATAATCATTTTTTTCAACAGTTTTTATTGCTTTATCGGCAAAGGTCAAGTTACTAATAATCAGGTTATTTCGTCAAACGGTGGTTTTTATCAGGATCAGGAGTTTATTCTTTCCTGGACGACAGGAGAAATTATTTCACCCCCATTGGTTATGACATCAAATATCTGCATCAGCGGGTTTCAGCAGCCATCTTTTTCAAAACTATTGTCTGTTTATCAAAACCTAATACAATCAGAAATCACAATTTACCCCAATCCGGTAAATGATGTTCTTTTTATTCACCTCAACGGAGAAAAAACAGAATTAAATCTGCATATTTACGATTTGAATGGAAAATCACTTTTTTCTGATAAAATTTTTCATGGAACTACTTCACTCAACATGAATGGTTTTATTCCCGGAATATATATACTTAATTTTTCTGATAAAACTCATTTTCAATCTTTTATGTTAATCAAGAACTAAATTTATAGTAAATTATGAGAAAGTTCATACTGACACTATTGATAAGCACCGCTTTCATTTGTCATTTAACAGCCCAGCTGACTCCATACCTGAACTATCAGGCTGTTGCCAGAGACGGATCAGGAAAAGTGCTGGAGAATAAACCGCTAATCGTTGAGGTCAGCATTCTTCAGGGATCGCCATTGGGGACCATTGTATGGCAGGAAGGTCATAATGTAACGACTAACTCATTGGGATTGTTTACTTTACAAATAGGAAAAGGAATACCTACCGGAAAAGCTACCCTGCCTGCATTTGACTCTATCAAGTGGTGGACAGACAATTATTATCTGAATGTTAGGGTGGATTTCGGAAACGGATTGGTCGATATGGGAACTTCACAGTTTCTGGCAGTCCCTTATGCCCTGTATGCCCACATGTCGGGGAACAGTGTCGGTGGAACACAGAAACTATCGCTTAACGGACATGAACTTATCATCTCGAACGGGAATTCTGTTATCCTGCCCGACAATGTTGATGATGCAGATGCAGATCCGACAAACGAAATCCAAACCCTGAGCGTAGCCGGGAAAAATCTTAGCATCAGCAATGGCAACACCGTTACCCTGAATGTCGATGACGCTGATGCCGATCCTTCCAATGAATTTCAGACCTTGAGCCTGAATGGAAAAGATTTAAGTATCACTAACGGTAATACCGTAACACTCAATGTTGATGATGCTGATGCCGACACGTTAAATGAAATACAAACGCTGGCCATCAATGGCAATAACCTGAGTATCAGCGGAGGAAACACGGTTGCCTTGCCTACAACCCCATGGAAACAAAACAATACCGGCATTTATTACAAAAACGGAACCGTAAGCATTAATACACAGGCAAGTTATCGCGACAGCACATTGCTCACCATAACAGACAGCAATATTTTCAACCTCCCCGCACTGATGTTTTTATATGGGCGAGGCACAGATAACGGATTAAGCTCAGCAAGGTTGCTTCATGCTACCATTGATGCCACAAATGGAGATAACACAGCTATTTACGGCTCTGCTATCGGTTCTTTGGTTGCCGGCTACAATAAGGGAATCAGTGGTTTTGCCTCCAATTCACTGACCAATTACGGACTGTTTGGTGAAGCAAATCCGGGTGTCAAGGGTACCAGCGCCAATTATGGCGTTTATGGTACTTCCTCTGGTACTACAAATAATATCAATTGCGGTGTATTTGGAAAAGGAACCGGCTCCACCAAGTTTAATTTCGGACTTTACGGGAGTACCAATGGAGTCGGGACAAATAATGCAGGGGTTTTTGCCGAGTGTAACGGATCTGGAAGCGGACAAAACATAGGGGTTTATGCAAAAGCCCAGAACAGCGGTTTCATCAATTACGGGGTATTGGGAGAATCTGCCGGTAAAGGGACATGGAATATTGGGGTTGGAGCAGGTTGCGCAGCCTCAGGAACCCATACCAATTATGGGATGTACACAGGTGGTGATAACGCAAAAATTAACTATGGCATTTATTCCAGGGCAGCAAAGCTTTCGGGAACCTATACCAAAACCAATTATGCCTTTTATGCCGATGCCTACGGAGGAACAGACAGTAATTATTCTTTTTATGGAAACAAAGGGACTTTCTTCAATCGTCATGCAGTCAGTATCGGAACTGAAACAGCCAATTCCCTCTTACAGGTAAACGGCTCGATTTCATTGCCAATAGTAACAAAATCAGCAGCTTATACTGCTACACTCAGCGATTATACCATCTTGTGTGATGGAAATTCCTCAGCATTTACCATTAGTCTTCCTGCAGCTTCGGCCATCAAGGGAAGAATCTATGTCATAAAGAAAACAGATGCTTCTTCAAATGCCATAACTGTCGATGGGAATGGCTCAGAAACCATTGACGGAAATGCCACCTATTCCCTGACGAGTAAAAATCAGTTTGTCATGATTCAGTCTGATGGGAGCGGATGGCAGGTCATTTCAAAAAATTAATCAATATATCTTGTTGATTATCTGACTATTACAATTTTTTTTATTTTTCCTGAACATTCCTGTAACATTTCTTGTTTAGATTTCGTCTGATTAACAGAAATTTTTATTAACGATTAAAAAATGTAACCATGAAAAAATTTTCAGCTATTTTAGTTTTAGTATTGATTGCAGGAACCAGTTTTTTATCCATAGCTAAAGAAAATCCGGGAAATGAAACAAACACCAATGCAAAAGCCACCCAGATACTGACAAAACAAATTGAATATCCGGCATTTGCAAAAGAACAAAAAATCCAGGGAGATGTTTACGTAAGCTTTACTGTCAATAAAGACGGGAGGATAGAAAATATTCAGGCTAACGCAAATAATGAAGTACTAAAGAACTATGTCATCAGCAAGCTTTCAACAAGCAATGTTGCTGAACTGAACAACGAAGCCGGTCAAACCATTTACGTAAAGTTTAGTTTCAGGCTTTATTAATTGATATTCAGTCTTTTACACAAAGCGGATTTGGCAACGAATCCGCTTTTTTATTTTCAGGCATGAAAAGATCCGGAAATAATTGCTGCTGCTTTCTGGCTGGCACTGCCTGAACCAAGCGAGTCCCTTAATTTCTGAAAAGCCATCTTCATTTCATTCCTGTATTTTTCATCAAACAAAAGCTTTTCTAATTCATTCTTTATTTCTTCAGGATTAAAATTATGCTGAATCAGTTCCTTGACCGTTTGCTCCTGATTGATCAGGTTGACCAGAGAGATGTATTTGACTTTTATCAGCTGCTTTGAAATATAGTAGGTCAGACCGGATGTTTTGTAGCAAACCATCATGGGGACATTAAACAAAGCAGTTTCAAGAGTTGCAGTTCCTGAGGTAATGATACCGGCTTCGGCAAGATGAAGAATATCATAGGATTTATCAAAAACCACTTCCGCATTTGGAATATCCTCTGGCAGTTGATAGCAGGAAGGCGAAAGATTTGAAGTAGCTGCAATGACAAAATGGTAGGCGGGAAAAAGTCGGAAAACAGGGTATAAAACAGGTAAAATTTCTGAAACCTCCTGCTTTCTGCTTCCAGGTAATACCGCTACGACTTTTTTATCTTTATATCTTTCAGAAAAACTTATATCTGGCTGAAATTCTGATACTAAAGAAACGAGGGGATGTCCGCAATAAAATGCTTTAACATTAAATTTTGTGTAAAAATCCGGCTCAAACGGTAAGATACAAATCAGCAGATCGACCAGTTTTTTTAACTTAAACACACGCCTGGCTTTCCATGCCCAAATCTGAGGCAAAATATAATAGATAACCTTAAAATGATGTTTTTTGGCAAAAGAGGCAATTTTCAGGTTAAAACCGGGATAATCGACCAGAATCACAGCATCAGGCTGAAAATCGAGTAATTCCTTTTTACACAATCGTAATGCTTTAAAAATAATCGGTAAATGAAGAAAAACTTCAGCAAACCCCATAAAGGCAATTTTCCCGCTATCAAAGACAATGTTAACGCCCTGCTCTTTCATTCTGTTTCCACCTATGCCGGTAAAGACAACAGAAGGGTCTGTTTTTTTCAACTCCCTGACAAGATTCGAGGCATGCAAATCACCTGAGGCTTCACCGGCAATGATAAAATATTTCGGCATTATCAAAGAAAAATTTTAATCACCACTACGATCAGCACAAGTATAAAAGTGGCCAGTATCAAACCTTTGGCGGTATTGTATTTTTCCTTGTTTAAAAAGATAAAGAAAAAGAGCAGGTTGGGAAGTCCGGCCAGACTAATCATGGCAGAAAGCATTTTTTTATAGGAAGTGAGTGTGGAAAGATAATCTGAAAAACTGACGAAAGTAAATTTGGCCAGATAAAATACTACCACAACGATAATAATGCTTAAAATTCCGATAGCTGTACCCAGCAAAATATGGTCATACTTTTTCATTGGCAAAAATTTTTTGGAGATGATTTAAAAGTGGATATGCTGTAAGATCAAGATATACAGGCACTACTGAGGCAAAGTTGTTTTCAAGTGCCCAGATGTCGGTATCAGGTTCTTTATCGGAACATATAAACTCACCGGTCAACCAGAATGAGTTTTTTCCATTATCAGCAGTATTTTGCCGGAAAGTTTCTTTCCAGTGAGCCATAGACTGACGGCAAATTTTCAGGCCTTTAAAGGCTGAAATGTCAATATCAGGGATGTTGATATTCAACAGAAAAAACTGTTTAAGCAATTCAATATCAATAGTCTGCATTATTTCATGAACCACTTTTTCGCATAGCGACATATCGGCATCCTCATGATAATTGAGGCTGGAAAATGCCATGGAAGGTATGCCGTACAAAGCACCTTCGACAGCAGCTGCCACCGTTCCCGAATAGAGCATATTCACAGAAGCATTCGAGCCATGGTTAATACCTGAAACAATCAGATCGGGAGGTGAAGGAAAAAGGTTTCCATTGGCAAATTTTACACAATCGGCAGGTGTACCGGTACAACAATAGGCTTTTACAGGACTAAAAATATCTGTTTCTTCAATAAAAACCGGATTTCTCATGGTAATGGCATGTCCGACACCCGACATGGGGCTGCAAGGAGCAACAACCGTAACATTTCCGTACTCTTTCATGCAATTTACCAGAGAAGAAAGCCCCGAAGCATGAATGCCATCATCATTTGTAACAAGAATATTCACCTGAATCAAAATTTCCTGCAAAGTTAAGCGATTAAAGTTTGCAGGCGAAAACCTTTAAGTTGTCAGTTTCCTGAATGCTGATGTTTCCTGTGTTTTTTAAGCCATGCACGGTAGTAAAGCGCCATCAGTAAAAGAAAAGGAAAAGACTTTAAAAAGCTGAATATAAGGGAAGTATCATGAATCTCAAAGGCGTCAACAAGGTCCTGACCCTGAAGCAGTGCATAAAAAAAGGTAACAAAAATGGTTAAAGGTATCAGATAAAAGGAGTAGGCAAAAGGAATCATCAGGCGGGTAGATTTTTTTGCAACCCGCATCAGTTTTGAAGCTAAAGCCATATAAAAACCCATTAACACAGCCGTGGCAACTGCCAGAATTATTACATAAACAAAGTAATATTCCTTAAATGGATCAATGTTTTTGTAACAACAAATGAGGACAATATTGATAAACGACTCCAGTGCAATAATGGTGTAAATGGTGTAATTCCTGTCCTTGACATTATAGTAGTATTTGAGGAATTTTTTAAGATAGAGAAAAATTACTGCATTACATATTGTCATGATTATCAGCGACAAAGTAATAAACCATCTTTTAGGCTCCTGATAAACAATGAAATAACTGTAAACCATATTCATCAGGAAATAAATCAAAGAAAAAGCCGAAGCAATTTTCAACTCATTTTTTCTCATAATCTTGTTCAGCGTTAGAAAGGTTAATAAAAGCTTCAGGCAGGTAGTCAATGATATCGGAAGCAATCAGCCCATGCTGAGATTTTTGTTCAGCAGCCATATCGCCAGCGAGCCCATGAAGAAAAACGGCCAGCCGGGCAGCATGAAGCGGCTCATATCCCTGGGCAAGGAAGGCGAGAATCACACCGGTGAGTACATCACCACTTCCGGCCGTTGCCATGCCCGGATTACCCGTTGAATTGAAAAATATTTTTCCTTCCGGTGAGACGACAGCCGTATAATGCCCTTTCAATACAATGATAATCTGATGTTTTTTTGCAATTTGAATGGCTTTTTCAAGACGTTGAAAATGATTGGAAGATTTACCGGCCAGTCTGTCAAACTCTCCGGGATGTGGCGTAAGAATGCTGTTTCTTGGAATGGCATACATCCATGTTTGCCTGGCAGCTATGATATTTATGGCATCTGCATCCAGCACAACAGGATATTTGGTTTTTTTAAGAAAGAGATTGAGTGCATCAGCCGTCAGGTCATTAGTTCCTATACCAGGACCAATGGCAGCTGCATCAAAAGCCATGGTGTCCGGAATATTTGTTAGCATTTTATCATGATTTGCCACAATGGTCATGGCTTCAGGTACAGCGGTCTGGAGAACTGAATAGCCACATTCGGGAATGAAAACGGTTAACAAGCCAGTACCTGAACGCATACAAGCCTTAGCTCCCAGCACGGCAGCACCCATTTTTCCATACGAACCTGCCATCAACAGGGAATGGCCAAAATTACCTTTGTGATCAAATTTGTTCCTTGGCTTTAAAAGTTTTGATATTTCTGCCTTTGTTGAGTAAAAGTAACTGGTATCCGTATTTTGAATAAAATCATCAGAAAGACCGATGTCAACGACCCGCCATCTTCCGACAAAATCCCTGTTTTCAGGGATGAAAAATGCCAGTTTGGGCAGTTGGAAGCTAATGGTGAAATGAGCTTTAATTTTTGCATCATCCTCATTAAAACTATCGCAAAAGGTTCCGCTTGGAATGTCAATAGCAACAACCGGTAAGGAAGAAGAATTGATTTTTTCGATAATTTTTCCGGAAAAGCCCTGTATCGGTCGGCTAAGCCCTGTTCCCCACAATGCATCAACAATCAGGTCATTTTTAGCAAAATTAAACTCAAAGTTTTCGTCAGTAATATGATGAATTTCTGCCTGCTGATAATTTTTGAGTAAATTATAATTCAATGTAAAATCGTCTGAGGCCTCATCAGCGTATTCGAGGATGTAAGTAACTACCTGATAATGTTTATCCAGCAATAAACGGGAAACGACAAGACCGTCTCCGCCATTATTCCCTTTTCCGCAAAAAACATGAATTTTCCCTGTAATGGAAAAATGTTTCAGAAAATAAAGTGTAAACTGCCGGGCAGCTCTCTCCATCAGCATGGCAGAAGCGATAGGTTCGTGGCTGATGGTATAAGCATCGGCTTGTCGGATTAATTCACGGCTAAAAATTTTCATG
Organism: Sphingobacteriales bacterium; assembly: GCA_012517435.1. Classification (NCBI taxonomy): domain Bacteria; kingdom Pseudomonadati; phylum Bacteroidota; class Sphingobacteriia; order Sphingobacteriales; species Sphingobacteriales bacterium. Next base: position 9,538 of record JAAYUY010000003.1, read on the forward strand.
TGATTCGATAACAATTTTACACTTTTGCCAGTTGAAAAGATGTGCAAAAATAAATCAAATTCAGTTTATTAAACGAGGTATTGTAATTTTGCGGCAAAAATCCGGTAGATTTAATATTGCATGGACCCATACTGGCTGATACTAATTATTTCATTACTTTTTTCTGCTTTTTTTTCAGGAATTGAGATAGCATTTTACCAGGCAAACCCTCTCAAAATTGAAATTGATAAAAAAGCCGGCATTTGGGCATCAAAACTTGTTTCATTTTTTTCCGACCATTCCGGGCAATTTATCACCAATACACTGATAGGCAACAATCTGGCTATTATCATATATGGAATTGTCTTTACCCAATTATTTACCCATGAAAATGCAGGAATTTTCGGTATTACAAATCCCTTGTTTTCATTTATAGTGCTTACACTAACAAGTACTTTCATTGTATTAATTCTTGCTGAGTTTTTACCTAAAATTATTTTTGTTTCAAACCCAAATAAAACACTAAAGAATTTCATCATACCCTTTTTTGTTATTTACATTATTCTTTTCCCGCTGAACCTGATCATCTCAAACATTTCACTTGGTTTGATGAGAATACTGGGCTACCGGATTGATAAAAAGAAAAAGACTTTTGATTTGCATGATTTATTTTCCTTTGTCGAAAGTAGTGATAATGAGTCAGAAAATACAAGTGATACCCAGCTCGACACTCAGATATTGAAGAATGCGATTGATTTACCTAATATTAAGGTCAGGGATTGTATGATTCCAAGGCCTGAAATTGTTTTTATTGATATTTCAGAGTCAGTTGAACAACTCAAAGACCTGTTTGTGTCTTCAGGTCATTCAAAAATAATAGTTGTGAACGATTCCATCGATTTTGTTGCAGGATATGTCCATGTGGTTGATTTATTTTTTAACCCAAAGACAATCAGTGAAATACTTAGAAAAATTGAATTTGTCCCCGAGTCTATGACCATTAACAAACTGTTAAAAAAATTCACTTCTTCAAATATTTCAATTGCCCAGGTGATAGATGAATATGGCGGTACTTCCGGAATTATCTCCATTGAGGATGTACTGGAAGAAATATTTGGCGAAATAAATGATGAATACGATAAAGATGCATTGAAGGAAGTCAAGGTCAGTGATAATGAATATATTCTGAGTGCAAGGCATGAAATTGATTACCTGAACGAGAAATATAACCTGAATCTGCCTGAAGGAGATTATTCCACATTAGGTGGCCTGGTACTCGAAATTACTCAAAACTTTCCACAAAAAGGCGATTTGGTTCATCATGAAAACTTTACAATAAAAATTCTCAGCACTTCAAAAAATAAAATTGAAGAAGTAATGCTGACCATACACTGAACTAATCCGTTTCTGTCAGGGTTATATCGGGGCTGATATAGAGCCAGCCATCACTTTCATACTGTAAGTCAATAGAAGGAACAATAGAAGGAGAGGTAAATATCTGATTATTTCTGCGGTCTGTAGCTGTTCCTGAAATATGTACCAGCCGGTGTTTTTCAAGGTTATAGACATCTCCTTTGAGCGTTTTTCTGACCTCCCCATGATTGACCCAGCGTTTAAGTTTTAAAAGGCTCCATGACTGATAGGGTAAAATATGCCCAAGGAGGTTTTCGGCAAAACGAATTCCTGCCATTCTCCATAAATTGTATTCAATCACTGAGGAGCGTTCAATAATTTTTTGCAGTGCCTCCGATTCAAGCCATAATGCTGTTACAGGCGTATCAGCAACGATTTTGGCGGTTCTTGGAGCACCGGTCAATACCGACATTTCCCCAATGATTCGGCCTGAACCTAAAATATCAACAACCTGATCATTTACAATTACTTTAACGGCCCCACTGGTAATAATGACCATTCCACTCTCTCCTGATTCTCCTTTCGACATCAGAACTTCTCCCTGCAAATGATTTTTTTCTTTGGCAATGGATTTAACCTTTTCAATGGTTTCAGCATCAGTACCTTTCAGCCATTCTGTTTGTTCGAGAATTTCAAACGGACTCAGCAATCTGGTCATCATAGGCGATTCCATCAGGTCTTTCAGCCTTTTTTCCAGATTGATAATCAACCTCTGAGCTTCATCTTCCTCTATCCTGCCCTCTTTTAACAATTTCTGTATGGTCTTTTTTTCAAAATTAAGCAAAGAGCGGCTCGCCTGCCTTGTTTCGATGGCTTTACTGATTTCCGGAAAGGCTTCATGCAATTCTTTGATATAGTTAAGCGATTTCAGCCTGTTCTGATTGATCTCCTCCCTGATGGTTGTTTCAATTTCTGTTTCTTTTTCATCCACTACATTATCCTGATTGAAATCAAAATCCATATTGGCCATCATTTTTGCCACCTCTTCCTGTGATATAAGGAATCCTCTGGCAATATCATAACGTAAAGCAAGCCTTTCCATGAGTTCCTGCCGTGCAAAATTATTCAGTAAAGGTACTTTCATCATTTTTGCATAAACTGCCGGTGTTTGCCAGAGTTTTATCAGATATGGCCTTTCGTTTAATGGCTTTTTCCCCTCATTATCAATAATTTCCTTAATGTTATCTGTCAGCTTTGAATAGGCCTGTGCACTCAGTAAGCCTTCTTTGAACTGATTCCAGTAACTGCTTTTTTCCTTTTCCAGACATCTTCGCCTCGATTCATTTAAAGGATTTATCATTGCAATTTCAGATTCTGTTACAATAATGTCTGGTTGCGAAGGATAAAACTTTTTAACCGAATTCCAGTCTGCATTGCTCATAAAGCGGTCTTTCGACAGTACTTCCTTTTCATGTTCAATTTCCCTGAATATTGTTCTGAAGACATTGGAAAACATTAAAGCTTTGACAGGCGGTATTTTGGTCATGCCCAAAGCATGCACAACTGCCTTGACGGTTGTAGCATTAATTAATAATGTAAGCGTTACAATACCAGCAATGTAAAAAAGGAACTGATGTCTGATTTCTTCAGGAATTTTCGGTTCACCGGCTACTACCAATGCAAGGGCAAGTCCGACAGCACCTCTGAGCCCGCCATACCAAAGAATAATACCTTCGTTTCTGTTAAGACCATAACCTAATCTGCGCATAAACGGGTAGAAAAGAAGAATCATGATGCCCCTTGTTACATGAATAGATAAATAAAGAATAAACAGAATCAGTAAGTCGTGTGAATGAAAAACTGACCTTTCGGAAATAACAACTCCTACAATGATGAATATCAATGTATTGGCGATAAAGGCAGCCAATTCCCAGAATTCATGAAGGAAATGCTGCACATCGGGGCTGATTCTTGTTCTTCCGGCACTTGCCATGCTCAGGCCAAGTCCGACAAGTCCCAAAACACCTGAAACATGCAGAAAATGTTCGGCAATATAGAATGTCAGATAGGCAGCAGCAATCACAAGGCTTATTTCAATCATGGCATCATTAAAAACTTTTTTTATCCAGATCAGCGTTACTGCTGCGATAATTAATCCAATAGCAACACCTCCTGCACTAACCCTCAAAAACTCAACAAGAGCAGGATTTGAGGCACCATGGGCAGAGCCGGTAAAAGCAGTATAAAAAACCATGAAAAAGACGATAGCTGTTCCGTCATTCAACAAAGATTCACCTTCAATGAGGGTACTGAGTTTTTTACTGGCACCCAGTTCTTTCAACAAAGCAACCACCGCCACAGGGTCAGTAGCCGACACCACAGAGCCAAACATAAAAGCTACAGCCCAACCCCATGTTCCAAATCCCACATTCCAGGCTTTAAGAACCATGGCTAATACAGCCGTTAAGGCAATAGCCACCAATATTCCTGGTACAGCCAGAATAATGGCATTGGCAGATATTTTTCTGAAAATATGAAGATCCATGGCAAAAGCAGCCTCAAAAATCAAAGTGGGTAAAAAGACAAACAAAATAACATGAGGGTCAATATTTCCTGCCCATTTCACTGCATTAGCCAATGAATGCATATTCTCTAACCAGCCCAGCCTGTCGATCAAACCGAGAATAATGCCGAAAATCAGTAATAAAACGGTATAAGGTAACGGTGTTTTTTGCAAAAAATGCCTTATGGCTGCACCGACAATAAGCGATAATGCAATAAAGAATATTGGTTCCATGTTTTTTTAAAAATAACGGGGTTAAAATTCAGTTGCAAGATAAACAAGTTCATCAAATAGTGTTTGCTTTCAATAAAACATCCTGAGACTTAGATTATTAATTTTGTAAAAAACATACATTTGCAGAAATAAAAAAATGGGCTCAATTACATTTACAATAATAAAACCTGAAATTCTCAGGAAAGAACAGGAAGGGGAAGTCCTTGATGCAATTATTAAAGGTGGTTTTCAGGTAATATCACTGAAAAAAACAAGGTTTACACCCCAGCAGGCTGAAAAGTTTTATGCCATACACAAGGGTAAGCCGTTTTTCGAGGGTCTTGTCAGCTATATTACCTCAGGACCGGTTTATGTTGCCATTCTGAAAAAGGAAAATGCTGTTCAGGCTTATCGCGAATTTATCGGAGCCACCGATCCTTCAAAAGCAGCCGAAGGCACTATCAGGCACAAATTTGGTACAAATATCGAACAAAATGCTGTTCATGGTTCTGATTCAGATGAAAATGCGGTGATCGAATCCAACTTTTTCTTTTCAGAAACAGAGCGTTTTGAATAAAAATACATTAACTCAAAAAACAGAGATATGAGTGAATATGAAGGCAATCAAAAAAAGAAGTTCAGCAGGATATTGCTGATTGTTTTTGTTGTTTTACTTGTACTTTTCAATGCTTTTTTAATTTTTCAGCTGGTTAAGAAAAACAGGGATATATCGGAAGAACTTGTTTCAACCATCTCATTAAAGGAAGAGCTTGAAAAAGAAGTTAAAAACTATGAAAAAGAGCTTGCAGAATATCAAAAGCTGCTCGGGGAAAAAGATACCGCCCTTTTGGCCAGTCAAAAAGAAGTAAATGAACTGAAAGAAAAAATTGAAGCCATTATCAGAGCCGGAAAAGTTACACAAGCCAAATATGACGCAGCTAAAGAAGAAATTGCACAGTTAAAATATTATACCCAGAAATATCAGAAAGAAATTGAAGAGCTAAAACGCAAAAACGAAAAACTCACTCAGGAAAATATGGGACTGAAAGAAGAAGTTCAGGAAGTTAAACGTGAAGTTGACAAACTGACTGACGAAAACGTTTCGTTAAGCAACAAAGTCAGCCTCGGAGCAACCCTGAAAACCGCAAATATTGAAGTTTATGGAATTCAGGTAAAGGGAGGGAAACAGAAAGAAACAGAAAAAGGAAGCAAAATGGATGGCCTGAAAATAATTTTCAGTATTCAGGAAAATGCATTGGCCAAGCCGGGAGAAAAAACATTTTATTTCAAAATTATCAATCCGAAAGGAGAAACCCTGTATATGGAAGAAAGAGGCTCAGGACAATTTGAAATTGCCGGAGGAAAAGACATTTATACGTTTAAAGAAAGCCTTGATTTTCAAAACTCTTCTTCCGACATTTACAAAGTTTACTGGGCAAAAGGCTCACCCTTTGAAAAAGGCAATTACAAAATTCAGATATATTCTGATGGTGTTAAATCAGGTGAAAAATCATTTTCCATTCAATAATAATCCATTATGGCAGCTATAGGAACAATCAGGAAGTACTCGGGTATAGCCGTTGGTGCTATTTTTATTTCAATTCTTGCTTTTATCATATCTGATGCATTTCAGTCGAATTCCATCTTTTTCGGTAGAAACAAAATGGTCGTAGGTGTAATTGACGGTGAAAAAATTTCTTATCAGGAGTTTTTATCACGTCTTGATGTTGAGATTGATAAACACATGAAACAAACCCAAAGTTCTTCGGTAGATGAAACGACAAGGGATCAGCTTCGGGAACGTTTGTGGAACAAATATCAGGATGAAATCATCTATAACCGTGAATATGAAGCTTTAGGTCTGGCATTCAGCTCAGAAGAGCTTTCATACACTGTCAGTGGTCCCAATCCTCATCCCGCTGTACAAAGCTTCTTTACCAATCCGAAAACACAGCAGTTCGACAGAAACCTTCTGGTCAACTTCCTCAAAAACATGGATCAATATCCTGAATATAAGGAAATCTGGCTCGACTTTGAAGAAGAACTGGCAAAAGAAACCCTGAAGCAAAAATATTTCGATCTGGTCAAGTCGGGTTTTTATCTTACCAATCTCGAAGCAAAAGACATTTATTATGCAAAAAACAAATTTGCTTCTTTCGATTATGTAATGCTTCCGCTTCGTGATGTAGCTGATTCATTGGTTGAACCCACTGATGCTGAAATTGAAAAATACTATAAAAAACATAAAGAGAAGTACAAGACAGAAGAAAGCCGGACAATCGATTATGTCTATTTTGACGTCAATCCGACCAAAGAAGACTCGCTGACCCTCTTTAACCAGTTGTTACAGTTGCGGGAAGAATTTAAAAACACAAAAAATGACTCACTATTCGTTAATGTTCACAGTGACGAGCAGTTTGACACCCAATACCGCAAACCCGGATATTATGCCAAAGAATTCGACAATGTATTTTTTACTATCGACAGTAAAGATACTGTCATCGGGCCGATATTCGACAAGGGATTTTACAGGATAGCCAAACTGGTGGACAAAAAAGCCGACTCCATTACCTATTATCGTGTCAGCCATATTTTGATAAAACCTAAAGGAGCTACCAATCAAGACACCCTCGATGCACTGAAACGGGCACGTGAACTGATGGCAGAAGCCCGTACAACCGACTTTTCTGAGCTTGCCATCCGCTACAGCGATGATAAAGGAAGCGCCATCAGAGGAGGCGACCTTGAATGGTTCAAAGATGGAGATATGGTCAAACCCTTTATGGAAGCCGTAAAAAGAATGAAGAAAGGGGATATGACAGTGGTAAAAAGCGAGTTTGGTGCTCATCTGATAAAATGCACAAATAATCCCAATACCAAAGTCATCCGGCTGGCGGTGGTTTCAAAACGAATAGAACCCTCCCCTTCCACCTATCAGGACATTTACGCTAAGGCAGTGAAATTCAGAAGTAAAATTAAAAAAGTTGAGGACTTTGAAAACGCTGCACGCGAAATGGAACTGAATAAAATGAATGCTCCCGAAGTCAGACCTGTTGACAGAGACATTGCCGGACTGCCAAACGCTAAAGTGGTTGTCAGTTGGGCATACCGCGAAAAGAAAGGAGCCATTTCGGATGTGCTGGATGTAGAAAACCGCTATGTGGTGGCTGCACTTACTGAAGTCTATTTCAAAGGTACTGCTCCGCTTGAAAAAGTAAAAGAGCAGGTCAAACAGGAAGTGCTCAAAGAAAAGAAACAACAATATCTGCTGAAGAAATTTGAAGAGGTACAGAAATCAGCCAATTCAATTGAAGATATCGCCAAAGCCCTTGGCAGAGGTGTTGAAAAAATCACCAATGCTTCATTTGAAATGCCATTTATTACTGGTCTTGGAGAAGAAAAACTCCTGATGGGCTACGTTTTCGGGTCCGAAAAAGGAAAACTTTCCCAACCAATTCCGGGTGAAAATGCTGTTTATCAATTTGTGCTGAAAGGATTTTCGGACGTGCAGGAACCAAAAGACCTGAGCGACATCAAAAAAGATAAGATCAGCAGCATGCAGTCGATGTCGCAATACACAGCCATGGAAGCACTGAAAGAACTCGCAGATATTAAAGACCTGAGGTATAAGTTTTTCTAAAAACAGGCAGTAGTGAGTAGGCAGTAGGCAGGGAAATTCGAAATTCGAAATTCGAAATCTTGCCTGACGGCAGACAGGTCCGCAATCCGCAATTCGCAATCTTGCCTGTCGCTAGGCAGGGCAGACAGGTTCGAAACTTCAATCAGTTTATTTACAGTACCAATTTGCTCAAGCTATCACAAATCGTCATGATAACAGAAGACCATTAAATAACCTTCCCCCAAAACCAAGTCCCGTAGGGACGATCTTATGGTAATACCAACAAAATAAAAGAGGCTAAGTCCCGTAGGAACGACCCAATTCCTTATAATTCAAGTGTGGCAGCTTTGATAAGTGTTGTTTTGTCTAACTCACCCCCGGCCCCTCTCTTTCAAAAAGAGAGGGGAGCTGATGGCGTTGCCGGATTTTAAAATTGTCTTATAA
>JAAYUY010000004.1 GCA_012517435.1 Sphingobacteriales bacterium
GATTCCATCGAGTTCGAGCAGGTTTGAAAACATTTTTATTTCATCACCGTTTACCTGTATCCAGCACCTGCCATTTCCTTCATTTGTTGCCGTCTGTATTGAATCAGCCACCCGGGTTCTGAACTCGTTATCATTCTTCCTCACAATCATTCTGTCGATGACGACAAATACTTTCTGTGAAAGAATTTCAGCCTCCAACTTCTGCCCTTTCTGGCCTGTTTCTTTCAGGATATCCTCTATTTCCTTTTCTTCATCTGAACAATAAAGTCGGGTAAATCCTTTCTGGAGAAGCAGGTTTAGTTCATCCTGCAGATTCCTGTCCTTCTGAACTGTAAAAGCAGATAAAATCCTGACTTTAACCCCATCATCATGAGATAAAACATAGTCAGTCATTTCGTCAATGGAATGCCTGTGAACTTCCTGTCCCGAAACGGGGGAATAAATTTTTCCGAAACGGGCAAACAACAGTTTCAGGTAATGATGTATTTCGGTAGCCGTTCCGACAGTTGAACGGCTTGTATTTGTTGATTTTCTTTGTTCAATAGCAATGGCAGGAGGCAATCCTCGGATATAATCAACCAGTGGTTTTTTCATTTTCCCGAGAAACTGTCTGGCATAAGCCGACAAGCTTTCCACATAGCGTCTTCTACCCTCTTCGTAAAGCGTTTCAAAAGCAAGAGAAGATTTTCCTGAACCGGAAACGCCTGTAATGACAATAATCTTCCCGTGAGGAATGGCTAAGTCAATGTTTTTCAGGTTGTTTTGCCTTGCATTTTTTATGATGAGAAATTCCTTCTGGGATAACAGAGAGAAATCTTTTTGAGATAAACTATTTTCAGGAGAATGACTATGCATTAATTCAAAAATAAAATCTGTTGAATGTTTTTAAAAGCCTGCAAAGTTAAGCAGGGTCAAAACGGATTAAAAATAAATCTTAAAGTAAAAAACGAGGATTTTTATTCATACATTTTGAGCAAAATGGCAACAAGAAATCCCATCAGTGTTGAAAAGCCGGTAATGGAAGAATATTTATGATAAGCTTCAGGGAGCATGGTTTCGGCAATCATGGTGAGCATGGCGCCAGCAGCCACACCTTCGAGCAAACCAAACAAACCGTGCATTTCATCGGCTATTCCGGAAAGGAAATAATTGCCTCCAAAGGCAGCGAGACCTGTTACCAGCATCAATGAGCCCCACATCAACACCGTGTTCCAGAATTTTGTTCCCTGCCTGACCATTTCGTAGGAACTGCCGAGAGCTTCGGGATAGTTGGCCAGAAAAAGCCCGGCAATGAGGGGAAGACTTGGCATGCTGTCGGCTGAGGCCATGCTGGTTCCAATGATCAATCCGCCCGGAATGCAGTCGAGCAGGTTGCCCAGCCATATAGCAATACCAGCACCGCTGTGAGCTTCATGTTCCTGTTTGATTTCAGTTTCTGTCGGGGCAAAAACAATGGAATGTACGTTTCTTGAAGCCTGACTTAGCCATTTTTCGGCCTGATCCATTCCGATATGCTTTTTATCTTTCAGGTCAGAAATACGGCTGCTGACCAGTTCGTTCACTGCTGTGGCAATTTTGGGATTTGAATAAAGATGATGATCGAAATGCTCTTTTAAAATAACCCAAGCTCTTACATCGCCTTTGGCAATAGCCGTAGCCGAGCGCGGTTCGCCTGTAACCAGCGACATTTCTCCAAGTACATGATTTTCACTTAATACAGCAATTTCTTTATCGGAAGAAGGATCATAAATACTTACTTCGCCTTCATCAATGATATACAGGCTGTCGCCAGGCTCTCCCTTATGGAAAATGATGTCTCCGTTATGATAATTTTTCTGGACAATAAAAGGAATAATATCATGAACCTCCTCAGGTGGCAACTGACGGAAAAGGTCAACCTTGCTGAGTTTTTCAAAGAGGTATTTATATTGCTTTGCCTTTTTTTCCCGCATATAATTCAATGTAGTCGAAGATTTTCGCAAAAATCCTCCTTTGGAATTGATCAGATAGTTTAGTGTCATAAACAGGATGCTTCCTGAAATACCTCCAGCGGCAAACTGATAGAAGACATGATGTTCCAAAGAACCACCAGCCAATTCGAGGGCAAGGGCAGCCAGAAGGGCACCACTTCCGAAAGCCAGCATAAAGGCCACGAATTTGTCCTTTGGAGCATATACTTTTAAAGTAAGTGAACCTAAGGGCATGGAAACAGCGCTGATAAGCCCGAACATCATTGCGGTCAGTGCAAGACTTATTGACATAATGTAGAATTTAATGAAATTTAAAGGATTTTTTCCGTGTGTAATAATATGAAAAAATTTTTTATAAGCATTTGTCATCTTCAAATCACCATCAATCAGGAGTAAGTTCGCTTAAAATTCAGTATCTTTACGGCTGAAATTATTGACTGAAATTTTTAAAAATCAGCTATTTTCATGGAACTAAAAGAAGCTATTGAACTCAGGGCAAGTGTCAGAAATTTTACCGATGAGCCGGTTTCTGTTGAAGACCTTCGCGAAATGGTCAGACGTGCCGGTTTAGCTCCCTCAGAAAACAATCACCAGCCATGGAAATTCACAGCTATTACCAACAGACAGTTGCTCAGGCAAATGAGGGATATTGTCTCAAAAAAAATTGATGAATTACCGGTCAAAGAATCAAAAAGAGCCTATCTGATAAAATCACAGATGCAGATTTTTGCCACTTTCTTTGAAAAGGCTCCTGTGGTCATTGCGGTATCCCTAACTCCTCAGGAATCCATTCTTGAAAAGGGTTTTAACATTACTCAGGAAGAGCTGAACAAACTGCAGAACTATCCCGACCTGCAGAGTTGTGGCGCAGCTATTCAAAATATTTTGCTTTCTGCTGTTGAAATGGGCTATGGCGCCTGCTGGATGAGTACACCACTGACTGCCCGAGAAGAGCTTGAAAAGATTTTAAACATTAAGAGTCCCTCCTATCTGGCTGCTTTTGTGACCATCGGGAAGCCACTCCATCCTGTTTCACAGTCGAATAAAAAAACGCTGAAAGAAATTTTTGTTTTAAAAGACTGACCTGTCTCTGTAAGAATCAATCATTTCCAGCCAGTTTCCGAGAACCTTAATGCCATGACGGGTAATGATGGATTCCGGATGAAACTGAATACCTTCCACAGGCAGTTTTTTGTGACGAATACCCATGATAATGCCATCTTTTAGTATGGCTGTTACTTCCAGACAGTCAGGCAGGTCAGTATGAGCAACATACCATGAATGATAGCGTCCTGCCCTGAAAACTTCCGGCAGATTTTTAAAAAGAGCAGATGTTGGCTTGCATACATAAATGTTGGATGCTTTACCGTGTAAAGGCCGGGTAAATTGCCTTAAAGAAGCTCCGTAACAGGCTGCAATTGCCTGATGCCCCAGACAAATACCCAGCATAGGGATATTACCCTCCACCTCCCTGAGCAACTCGTTCAGAGCAGGATAATCTGCGGGTAACCCAGGGCCAGGGGATAGGATAATCCCGCTATATTGTTGAATATCAACAGATTTTAACTCATGATACCGGACAATTTCTATTTGACTGCAGCCTGCATAAAGCAGGTATTGACGGATATTGTAGGTAAATGAGTCGTAAAAGTCGATAATAAGAATTTGGTTCTGTTTCGGTTTCTTTGAAGGCATTATCCGTATACTGATGATTATTTAAAGCTAACTATTTAATAAACAGGAAGTTAACTATTTAATTGATATTTCCCGAAATATTCATCAATTTCAGGTCTTAAAGTAATTCCAACCTGTTCAAAAATTTCAAGTAGGTCGAAATAAGTACCTTCTCCTGCAAGAAAATCCCAGAATTCAGCTCCGACTTTTAACTCTTTTTTTAAATCTAACATGCCAGCTAAAGTCCATCTGGAATAAGGTTTAGGTTCGTAGGGATTATAAGGAATAGCAATCAGGGTATTCACTTTTGCATGAGGATTTTCTGCAAGAATACAAGCTGTCCATTCCAGCAAGGTTCTTTTAAATTCTTTAAAAGCACCTTTGTTTGGTTTTGCCGTTTTGAGATCGAAAAGAAAAAGTTCTCCGTCATCGGATTCAAGCCATATATCTACCTGAGTTGGCTTAACATTCCTTAATTCAGGTACCTGACAAACATTTCTGATTTTTTTAACTTCTTCATCTTTATCAGGATTCACATAAGCGGCAACCAAATCATCCATAATCCCCTGAATGACATATTGGGCTTTTTCACTCATTAACTTTCCTGCGTTACAATGAGATTTAACTACTTTAAATTTACCGGAAGCAAGCTCCAGGGCAACAGGTTCAAATATACTGGTAACAAAATTTTTGTTTAATGAATGAATAAATGAAAATAATGCCATTCTATCTTTCCCTAAAAGCCTTGTATGAAATGGCATTGAAGCAGGTTCAGGTTTATAATTGCTTAATTTATTCCTTAAACTTTGAATTAAAATGCTACTGATACGCTCAGATTGTTTTTTTGATAATCCCATTTATTTCCTTTTTAGATGAAAAATCACTTCAGCATAGGCTCCTTTGTCTTTTTCCGTTCTGTTCAGTACAGGTCTTTTA
>JAAYUY010000005.1 GCA_012517435.1 Sphingobacteriales bacterium
AAATGTCTTCGAGCAGCAAAATAACTTTCTGGTATTCTTCCTTATCAAACAGCTCACGGGCAGTGGCATATTTCAGGTTGATGTCATCACTTTTGAGGATTTTCTGAAACTCACTGCAGGAACTGAAAATGATAAGCACAAAAACAGAAAATGCAATATTTTTTAAAATAAGCCGCATATTTTTATGACTGCAAAAGTAATGTTTTTGTTACAATAAAATCAATCTTTTAACATCTGTTTAATCAGGATGTTAAAAACCAAGTTTTTTGGCAGTGGCCTTCGGCAAAGCATCTTTATGCACAAGTATTGACATAGTTTTGTATCTGACATAAGATTCTGAAGCATAGAAATAACCGTCATATTTCGAGCCATTGGTGCCCCATGAGTTTTTAACCTTGAAATAGAGCGTGCCATTCTGGTCTTTTGCCGTGCCAATGATGTGCATGCCATGGTCGTCAGTGGTCTGGTAATTGTCGAATGCTTTTTGCCGTAGTTCCGGAGTAATTGATTTTTCCTTGCCGGGTTTGTTTTGATGATACACAAGGGCGTCTTTTTCTTCTTTTGTCATTTCGCTCCACTTGGCACGCTCCAGGTCGGTCAGATCTTCAATATCTTTTTCGGGGACTATGGCTATGCCATTTGACCATGAAAAGCCATTTTCGCTGACATCTGCTGCCCATCCTACCGTATAGCCTTTGGCAATGGCGTGGCTGATGACTTCCATCATTTCGTCAAGCGGAAGGTTGTAAACTTCTCCCATACTCCAGTTGTCGGGCGATTCCATGATAAATTTTTCATAATACGGATGATGCGTAAACGAGGAAATCATGACATAATCGTCAATCTTAAGTCCCAGCGATTGGAAAAAGCTTTGCGGGGTATAGGTAACATTGTTATAGGTGAAGCTCTCTGGTACTTTTCCCAGATAGGCGTCCAGTAAGCCTTCAAAACCAGTTTTCCAGACCGGACTGAGTTTTTTGTTTTTATTTTCAATGACAGCATCCAACATGGCTTTCAACACGGCATCCATTTCACCGTGAACGTGTTTTGGCTCTCCAATGACCAGACCCGGATAGGCTGATTCAGGTACCAGTCCGTATTCCTTTATGGCATTGAAAACATCCCAGAATTCAGCGCCTCCGCTGAAATTTATTTTGCCTTGAAAACGCACGTATTTATCAGCATGCTGGGTGTATGCCCGTCTGACAATGTACATTTCCGAAAGGTCGAATTCTCCCTTCCCCATTCTGATAAGTTCCGATTCAAGAAATGAAAGTCCTGAAAAGCTCCAGCAAGTACCGGAACGATATTGATCTTTGACCGGAGTGGCTTTCAGTTCTTTGATAATTGAAAATTTATATCCATCCTGGCCAAGTAATGTCAGAGATGAGAAAATAAAAATCAGGAATAAATAAAGTATAGGTTTCATGATTGCTGGTTTTAATGAGGTTGCAAAAATAGAATAATCGTGTTAAACTTAATCACCAAAACGTGGATTGACGACATTATTGTAAATGGAGCCAAAAGTATAGGTAAATCCGGCATAAATGTAAAAGTTGAACTGAGATTCAAGTTCCCTGATACGCAGTAAGACTTCCTCCGGAGTAGCATCATATTTAGGCAGTTCAATCTGATCGTGTGACAAAGTAAACCAACCGAAATTTGAAAAACTCAATCCCTTAACAATGCGAAATCTTGCTGAAGCATAGATGTATAAATTGTTTTTCGAAAAATCGTGAAGATAGTTCGACCCCTGAAGTGCCAGATTAATACTTCCCCATTTTTGTACGATTTCGTAAGCAATTCCAATGGCTTGCTCAAACAGTGGCTCACTTATTTTTCCATAAAGAGTGGTATCAAAATATCGGTTAAACTTATGCCCAACGGTGTATTTAATTCTTAACTGCCTTCTGGAGGCTTCAGCATAGGGAAACAGATTATATTCAATGGCTGGCCCGATGGCATGGTTGTATTGAATATTCCTGTAAAGAGAGGAGGAAATGGCACTGGACAGGCCTCCCGACCAATGCTCTCCCAGACTGACCACCGAAAGGTTTGAAAAGGTAAAAGACCTTGAAAATGTTTTATAGATGTCGTTTTCGATCAGATAATGACTCTCTGAATAATAGTGGCTCAGATAAAACTCGGTTTTAAATGATTCTGTAACTTTTTCTGCTGAAAATGAGGAATTTAAGGAAAAAGACTGATAGCTTTTTTCAAAAGAGCCATTGACAGTTGAACTGACTCTGAACACCCAGTTGTTCCACTTGTCACTGACTTCTTCCTGCTTTTTTTCTGTAGTAAAATTAATCTCAATGTTTTTAAATACAGGTGTTCGGGTGATGTAACGCATCAGTCCTATTTTAATTACCCTGCTCATTAATGTTCTTTCTTCATCACTGGTATTATCGGGTGAAACAGTAAAATTCAAAGTGTCATTCAGGCTTTTAAATTCGTTTTGTCCGATAAAAAACAAATTATATTGTAACCCACCGCTCCCTGTGTTTTGACTGGTAATCAGCAAATACACCTGTGCTTCAGCCGGCTCTCTGACAAAATTAACGAAAGTTATTTCCCTTCTTAGGAAGTCAAAATCACAGGATGAGCAGCTGATATAAAGCTTTAAGGCGTCTTTGCGGGTAGTGTCGTTTTCTGTGTTTTGCTGGGAGTAAGCAGGATTAACCATTGATTTTAAAAATAGAAAAATTAATAAAAACTTCATTTCTGACAATTGCATAAAATAAAAAATTTTGTACAAGGTAATGACTTTTAACGAAAAAGGAAGTTCAGGATAGTATTAACCTTTTTACAAATAAATTATTATTGAGGTGAAGTTTTTTTCTATACCGGTACGATGAAACTATTCCCAGAGTTTTCTTTTTATCTCAGTGATTTCGCTTTTCAGTTCCATGACTGTTTTTGTCAGCTCATCCCTTGGCAGATTAGGTTCCGGAATTTCAGGGCTGATATAATTGACAAACTTCCATATTTCGCGTATCTGGCTGACATGAATTTCAAAGGGCTGATAATCAGGATTCAGGGAATGTAATACAAGCTTTTTTTCTTTTTCAATCCTGTTTTCTGCAATTTTGAACAATATCCCCTCTTCAATGGTAACGATGATATAGGCAAACCTGTCGCGGATGAGCAGCCAGTTGTCAACAAATTCTCCTGTTACATAAGAGCCGTCAGGAATAGGAAGCATGGAGTCGCCACTGATTTGAAAGGTGCGGTATTTCCGTTCTTTTGACAAAAAAGGAAGCTGAAAAACAGGCAGGGTTTTGATAAATTCAGGGTCGGCAAAGCCTGTGGCATAGCCAGCTTTGGCCTTTTCGTTGACCAGCTCGATGTTGTCTTTGTTGTCGGGAGATAAAGTGGTGGACAATACCCTCAGCTTGGTTCCGGTGATGAAAATATCATCTCCGTTAAGAATCATGCTGACTACTCCGGGGGTTAACTTTGTCAGATCTACTTTCAGCAAGGTATCGACCGACACATGAAAATACTGTGAAAAAGCAAGCAAAGCCTTTATAGTGGGCTGCGATACGCCATTTTCATAACCACTCAGGGTTGGACGTGGCATTTGCAATGCCTGTGATAGCTCATCCTGTGTCATCCTGAGCCGCTTTCTTAAAAATTTAATGTTTCCTGCGAAATACATCATATCCGGATGTTTAATTACTCGTTTTTATTTCTTCTTTTCCTTTTTCATGCGAAGCGCTCCTGAAAAAAATTTTTACAAAGGTAATACGTTTTTTTCAAAAATGATTAAATTTCAATCAGAAAAAATGATTAAATTTTAATCAAACGAAAAAAGAGGAAATTAGCAGATATGTTTCATTATCAGGAGAATACAAACAGAACAGTTGCACATCTTGACCTCGATACTTTTTTTGTGTCGGTAGAAAGATTGCACAACAGCAAGCTAAATGGTAAGCCTGTCATCGTAGGGGGTACATCCGGGCGGGGTGTGGTGGCCAGTTGCAGTTATGAGGCCCGTCAGTTTGGGGTTCATTCGGCCATGCCTATGAAAATGGCACGTTTGCTTTGCCCCGATGCTGTCGTCATACGTGGTGATATGGACAGCTACAGCCGTTATTCCCGTATGGTAACCGATATCATCGAAGAAAATGCTCCGCTTTATGAAAAGGCTTCTATTGATGAACATTACCTCGACATTACCGGCATGGACCGTTTTTTCGGCTGCCTGAAATGGACAAAAGAACTACGTCAGCGCATTATCAAAGAAACAGGCTTGCCCGTTTCTTTCGGACTTTCGGTGAATAAAACGGTGGCAAAAATTGCGACAGGAGAAGCCAAACCGAACGGAGAACTCGAAGTCCGTTTTCCTGAAGTAAAACCTTTCCTCTTCCCTCTTTCTATCAGGAAAATACCCATGATAGGCCAAAAAACTTATCGTTTGCTGCGTTCCATGGGAATAGTCAGAATACAGACACTGGCAGATATGCCTCCTGAAATGCTCGAAAAGGTCCTTGGAAAAAATGGCCTTATCGTCTGGAAAAAAGCAAACGGCATTGACCCTACCCCTGTCTTCAGCTATTCTGAACGCAAGTCGATCAGCTCGGAACGTACTTTTGAACAGGATACCATTGATGTGGTTCATCTTGAACGCCTGCTGACGGTGATGGTTGAAAAACTGGCTTTTGAAATGCGTAAAAAACAAAAACTGGCCTCTTGTGTAACTGTTAAAATACGTTATGCCAATTTTGATACCCACACCCTGCAAAAACAAATCCCCTATACTTCCTATGATCATCACCTGATAGAAACGGCCAAACAACTTTTCAGGCGGCTTTACCATCGTAGGATGCTGATCAGGCTTATTGGCGTGAAACTTAGCGGATTGGTTTACGGCAACCAGCAACTAAATCTTTTTGAGGATAAACCCGAAACCACCGACCTTTATCTTGCCATGGATTATCTCCGTAAAAAATATGACTCATCCATTATCCGGAGAGCCATCGGGCTGAATGAAAGCTTTAAAGTGGAGGAGACTTAATGTTAAAATAAGGCTGAGGCGATGAAGAAATGTGAAAATATGGAAATGTGAAAATTAATAAGCAATAGGCGGTTTGCAATAAGCAATTTCCCCCACAGGGAGGGGTGGGTCAATCTGAACTCCAGATGCTTTTTTCTGCAACTTCACACTCTGAATTCAGCATTTCGCACTCTTTTCAATTGATCTATCCCCCTAAACATTAGGACTGAATTAGTGAATTGAAAACACTGATTTAAACCTGTGAAAAGAACATGGACAGGAAAAAGAAAAGAGGCATTTCTGAGATTCATCATTGAAAGACTATTTTTGCGCTTAAATAACGACAACTTGAAATTCATTTTAAGGACCATTCTTATAACTTTTGCTTTGGCTTCTCTCCTCCTGATGGACTGCAAAGAGAAAGAAGAAAGTCCCGTCATCACCCTGCTGTTGCCAACCACCCGTAGCCCTTTGTTTTACAATGGCGATACCATGTTTGTCAAAGCCGAAATTCAGGATAATTCAATGCTCACTGAAGCTTCACTGGATATCCGCAATGCCGCTGATTCAAGTGTTCATTTCAGGTCGTTTCTGCTTCAGTCGGCCAATGAAATTATCATGGATACTTTTGTTTTCCATGTCAATGATCATTCAAACTTTATCATGACCATTTCTGCTGCAAACACCAGGGGCTTGCAAAGCAAACTGCCGGTATTTATTCATGTAATGCCCTGATTATTTGGGGCCTGCATACTCGTATCCCAGTTGCGAAATGACTTTGCCTACCTTTTCAAGGTCAATATTATTTCCGGTTAGTATGACTGTATTTTTCACAATATCGGCTTCGGCTGAGTCAATGCCTTCTATATTTTTAAGATTATTTTCAACATTTGCCTTGCAATGGTTGCAGGTCATGCCTTTGACAATAACAGTTAATTTATCCATTTTAAATTCATTTTTTTCTGTTCGTTCTTTCGGGGCAGGCAAAGTGTAGAGCCTGTATTTTAAAGCCAATGCATTCAGCGTCAGTAAAGTAAAAACAATACCGCTGGTTATTTGCAGCCAGTTGAAATGTTCATGATGGTGAACATGATGAAAATGTTGCTGAAACAGGCCGCTTCCTCCAAAAAAAATGTTGATGATGCTCCCGAAAAACAAAGCACTGCCGATAATTGAAATAAGATAAAGAATAAGTGTTTTTCGTCCGAGCGATTTCCCCAGTACTGTCAGGGTAGCAGCATTGGTGGCCGGACCTGCCATCAGAAAAACAAGTGCCGCTCCTGGCGATAATCCTTTCATCATCAGAACAGCAGCTACCGGAACCGAACCTGTGGCACAAATGTAGAGCGGAACAGATACCATCAACACAACAATCATTTCAATCCATTGATTACCGATGTATTTCTCAAAAAAATCAGGTGGAACAATCACTGAAATCAATGCTGCCAGCAGCAGTCCGATAACCAGCCATTTGGCAATATCCTGAAGAAACTCAATGAATGCATATTGAAAAATCCT
>JAAYUY010000006.1 GCA_012517435.1 Sphingobacteriales bacterium
GGTAAACGGTCCTCAGTCCGGTGATACAGCGAGCAGGATTGCCATTGGAAGTTATTATAAATGTTACCATCAGATAGCTGCAAACGGAGGTGGTAACATGGTCAACCGCTATACACTGATGTATGATTTCAAAATTTTAAGCCTTGCCAACTGGCATACCTTTCATCAGACAGACACTACCAATACCAATGACGGTGAATGTTTCATACGCCCCAACAGTTCATCTACGCCCGGAGCCATCGGAGTGGGATACACAGGCTATTCGAATACCCGTATCAGTCCCGGAAGATGGTACAGACTGGTCATTTCGGTAAACCTTGGTCATTATTACCGCTATTATCTCAACGGTACCTTAATCCATGACGGTGACACCACTGATATTGATGTGGATGCACGTTTTGCCCTGACACCTCTCCTCTTATTTTTTGCCGACAACAATCAGGAAGATGACACCATAGATATTGCCTCACTGGCTATTTTCGATACCTGTCTCACCGATACACAGATAGCTGCCATCGGCACCTGCGATCCCTGTATATTAAACCCGGTCGTGGCAAAACTTGGCAATGACACCACCTTTTGCGAAGGCGGAAGTATTACACTTTCTGCTCCTGCAGGTATGAAAAAATATTTTTGGTCGGGCACTCAGGGCAATCAAAACCTGACGGTAAACCAGACTAAAGAAGTAGTTTTACAGGTGGAAGATAACAGGGGCTGTCTGAGTTCACCTGATACCATGAATATCAAAGTTTTATCTATTCCCAGGATCGATCTTGGAAAAGATACTGCTTTTTGCGATGGAAACAGTAAAATTCTGAATCCGGGTAATAATTTTGCCAAATACTTCTGGTCGGATCTTGACAGCTCTCCAACAAAAACAATTTCCCAATCAGATACTGTTTGGGTGAAAGTAATGGATTCAATGGGTTGCTGGAGTAAACCTGATACAATTATTATCAAAGTAAACCCTTTACCGGTTGTAAATCTGGGAAACGATACAGCAATATGTGATGGAAGCACCATTACCCTAAATGCCGGGCCTAACTTTAAAAAATATTTCTGGTCGAACAATACCAGCCAGCAAACGCTAAATGTTTCATCTGCAGGGACTTATAGTGTCTATGTGGTCGATTTCAACAACTGCCAGAGTCAGACGGATTCAATAAATATTACTGTTCATCAATTGCCGGTCATCTCCCTTGGAAAAGATACTTCTTTTTGTGATGGCGATTCATTACTGCTCGATTTAGGCTCCGGATTTAAAAACTATGTCTGGTCGAATGGATTTAAAGGTCAGAAACAAGCCATTTATCAGACTATTTACCTGACAGCAAGGGTTCAGGATGCCAAAACATTATGCTGGAGCAAGGATGATGACATCAATATCAATGTGTTCAGCCTGCCCGTTAAAAATCTTGGTCCCGACAGGGAGATCTGCGAAGGATTATCCGCTACCCTGGATGTCGGAAGTTATTTTAATGAATTTCAATGGTCCAACAATTTTCAGGGAAAAATGCTTGAAATCTTTACCAGTGATACGATTTGGTTAAAGGTTAAAGACCCTGTTAGCGGTTGCTGGAGCAAAGCCGATACGGTCATCATTGCCATGTTGCCTGCACCAGTTGTTAACCTTGGAGAAAACAAATCATTATGTGAAGGCGACAGCCTTGAACTTGATGCCGGTAATAATTTTCTGAAATATCAGTGGTCGGACGGAAAAAATGTTCAGAAACGCTGGATTTACAAAAATGCAAATCTTTGGGTGAAGGTTCAGGGACAAAACCAATGTTGGAGTAGGCCCGATACTATCTCAATCGTTTTTCATCCCAACCCGATCATACACCTTTCGCTGGATACAGGAATTTGTGAAGGAGACAGCCTTCTGCTGGATGCAGGAAACGGATACCATGATTATATTTGGGGTGATGGGTATTTCCAGCAGCAACGCCTCATCCGGAAAGCCCTGAAAACAACGATTTATGTTATTGATATTCAGGGATGCAAATCTAATACAGATAGCATACGGGTAGAAATTTTTCCATTACCTCAACCTTTCCTTGGAAACGATACAACCATCACACTGAAGGATACGCTGATTTTATCTCCCGGAAATCAGTTCGTTTCCTATTTATGGCAAAATGGGTCAGATGATCCTTTTTATCAGTTGGTTGCGGCTGAAACAGATACAGGAATACATTATTACTTTGTTAAGGTTTCAAACCAGCAAGGATGTGAAAACTCAGACACTATCAAAATCAGGATATATGATCCGGGTTCTGTTGCTGACTTGATCAACGGGAAGATCTTGATTTATCCCAATCCGGCCTCAGAC
>JAAYUY010000007.1 GCA_012517435.1 Sphingobacteriales bacterium
CAATCATTTGCAGCTCACTGAAGGAAAGATTATTTACATTCATCCTACCCAGTACAGAATGTTTTATCGTTGTACGATCCCCATGTCGCTGCCTGCCCTTATCAAAAGAATTGATTATCCTGTAAAAGGCTTTTATCCTGAAGAACTTACGGCTGACATCATCAGGAAAGCTGAAATTGCCATTATAGATATTCACTGGAATTATGCACTGGCAGGTGCTTACCAGCTGGTTAAAGATCTGAAAGAACTCAATCCGGAAATCATTGTCATTGCAGGAGGAATGACAGCTTCCATGTACCCTGAGCAACTAACACAAAAACTTGATATTGATTATGTTATCCGTGGTGATGGGGAAATACCTTTGCCAGCACTGGTAAATGCTATTTCAGAAAAAACCGATATGACTCATGTTCCCAATGTCTTCGGAAAAAACGGCCTTGTCACAGAATGGAGTTACTTTTTGACCAGCAAGGAACTTAATAAAAATGAGTTTTACGACCTGAGATTTTTCCCTTCCTATCAGTCAGATATCCGCAAAATTCACAAAAGGCATTTTGGCTGGCCGAATTATACTTTCCCTTATCTATTACCTTTCCGGGGTTGCCCGATGCCATGCCCAAGCTGTGCAGGAGGTATTGGCGAACAAAAGAAACTGTTCAGAAGAGGATATGTGGTCAGAGATGCGGAAAAACTTGCCGGAGACTTAAGTCTTTTGAATAGCTTTAAAGATATCCGTTTCGTCAATGTGATTCACGATTTTGTAAGTCTCATGCCTGAAGACTATGTTAACACTGCTCTTTCCACCCCCAACAGGCTTTCTCTGGTATATGAATTTACCACTGCCCCGCCACCCGAACGTCTCGAAAGGCTTTTTGGGACTTTCAGAAGAGGAGTTCTGTATTTTAGCATCGATAAAATGCATACCCAGAGCGACCACCTGATTGATCCATCTGTTCTGATAAACCTCATTGAAAAGACGAAAAAAACAGGCAGGTTTATTCCGGTTTTATATTACAACAGTACGTTTAAGTCCAACCCGGAATATGTAAAGGTTTTAAATGCAGTTGCACGTCAAACCCGTTGCCTGACTGCTGATGTCTCCGGATGGTGGGAAGATTTTCCCCGCCCTGATGAAAACGGAATAGCTTCACCGGAATCATTTTCTAAGTTTTTTGATCTTTCTCAAAAACCTAAACTCAGTGTTTTGACGAAATTGAAAAGATGGCTGGTTTTCAGGCTTTATCTTGTTTTTACCTTTATTTTACCTGATGTTTTACTTCTTAAAATTAAATCCGCTTATGTCCGGCTGTTTAATCCTTATCTGCAATAAATTTCAGCAAGCATGACTAATTTTGCACTTAATCCCAATTATCCTTAATTTTGATAAAGATCCTTGTCATCAGTAATTATTCCAACAGCTTGTCATCAAGGCCGGAAGCTGAAATTTTCCTTTCACTGGACAAAAACAGATTTCAACTTACCGTCATGACTGATGAACATACCGAATACGCTGAAAAGTTCAGAGAATCAGGAATAAAGGTGATTCATTATATCCCCTTCAGAAAAGTCAGCAAAAAGGAAATAGCTTTCATCAGGAATGTGGTAAAGGAAGGAAAATATGACATCGTTCATGTTTTTACCGGAAAAGCCATCATCAACTGCATTCTGGCTGTCAGAAAACTGAAAACAAAGTTATTGCTTTACAGAGGCTATACCGGCAATATTCATTGGTACGATCCCCTGGCATATCTGAAATATCTGCATCCCCGTGTTGACGGGATTATCTGCAATTCAACATCTGTAAAACTGAGTATCGACCACAACAATCTCTTTTCCAAAAGAAAAACGGTCGTTATTACCAAAGGACATGATCCTTCATGGTACACAAATGTTTCTCCGGCTGATATTCATTCATTGGGAGTAAAAAAAGGCAGTTACGTTTTTATCACTTCGGGAAATGCACGCAAAATGAAGGGATTCAGGTATTTACTAAAGGCGATGGATATGCTTCCTGAAGATGCAGATATTCAGCTGATCATTGCCGGAGGAGACGAAAACTTCATTACAAAATTCAGCAGAAAGCTACATAAAAACAAAGAGAAGGTAATTTTTGCCGGATACAGGAAAGATTTATTATCGGTAGTAGCTGCCTGCGATGCCTTTATTTCTTCTTCTGTAAAAGGAGAATCATTTAATAAATCGCTTGCCGAAGCCATCATGTTGGGAAAACCCGCTATTATAACCGGTATTGAGGGAAATAAAGGGATGGTAATCCACGAAAAAACAGGTTTAATTGTCCCTGCACGAAACGCCCGTGCATTGGCAGATGCTATGTTACAGTTTTATCATCATCCTGAAAAATCCGCCTTGCTAGGCATTGAAGGAAAAGCTCACCTGTCGCAGAATTATTCCTTCCATTCAACAGTCCGTCAGTACGAATACTATTATACATCACTGATTGACAAGTAATTATCGTTTTCAATTATTCCCTAAAAAAAAAGAAAATTATTGGCTTGTTTTTTCAGGAAAAAGAATAACTTTGCCACTCAAAAATTTAATAAAATTTTGACCAAAAACGAAGATAATGGGTAAAGGAGATCCAAAAACGAAAAGAGGAAAAATTTTCCGCCACAGTTATGGAAAATATAGAAAAAGAAAAGCACAAACAGCACTGAAAGCTACTGCACCATCAGAAGAAATCAGGGAAATGGTAAGCGAGGAAGATGTAGCTGAAGTAACCAAGAAAGTTGAAAAGAAAGTAGCTGAAAAAGTAAGCAAAGCCAAAAAACCTGCACCCAAAAAGGCTAAAAAAGAAAATCCTGAAACTGAAAATTCTGCAGAACAAGAAGAGCAGACCCCAGCAACAGAATAAATTCATTTACTCAGTTTTCCAACCTTTTTAAGCCTCTCAAATACTTTTTCGCTATGGGGGGCATCTTTAAATTCATCGGTTAAATCCTGACCAGCCCAATGTTCGTAATGCATGCCACGCTTCCAGTAACGGCTGTTCGTTACATCGTAAACAATTCCTTTGAAAGCAATCCATATTTCCGGCAAATCCTGTCCGTTCCGGAGGGCAAGCTGGGCGCGGGTATAAAGTTTTTCATGCTCCTGCATCGACAATATGATTGCTGATTAAATATTCAAGTATCTGAACGGCATTCGTGGCCGCTCCCTTTCTGACATTATCAGCTACTATCCACATATTCAAACCGTTGTTGCGGTACAAGTCTTTTCTGAGTCTTCCGACAAAAACTTCATCCCTGTCGAATGAGGTTAACGGCATTGGATAAATGTTCGAAGCAGGATCATCCTGAACCACTATCCCTGCTGAGTTTTTAAGTATCTCAGTAACCTCTGCCATGTCAATATCTTTTTCAAATTCGAGATTGACACTTTCGGAATGACCCCCGACTACCGGAACCCTGACCACCGTAGCTGAAACTTCAAGCTCAGGAAGGTTCATAATTTTACGGCTTTCTTCGACCAGCTTTATTTCTTCGGTAGTATATCCGTTGTCATAAAATTTTCCACCATGTGGCAGACAATTCATATCGATAGGATATGGATAAACCTTTTCAACATTCACTTGTCTTCTTTCCCCGAAAAGCTGATTGATTCCTTTCATTCCCGTACCGGATACTGACTGGTAGGTGGAAATAATCATCCTTTTCAAGCCGTAGCGAAGGTGAAGGGGATAAGCTGCCACTACCAACTGAATGGTCGAGCAGTTCGGGTTGGCAATGATCAGGCTATGAATATTCAGTACTGAACCGTTAACTTCAGGAACGACAAGGGGAATATTTTCATTCATGCGCCATGCTGAAGAATTGTCAATTACAAAACATCCCTGCCCGGCAAAGATGGGGGCATACTGAAGCGAGGCTTCCGCACCTGCTGAAAAAAGAGCCACATCCGGCTTTAATTTTATCACTTCTTCCACTGAGAGAATACGCACCTGATGATTGTTGACAGTATAAACTTTATTGACGGAGCGCTCGGAAGCAGATAATATCAGCTCTGTGTACGGAATATTCCTCTGATGAACAACCTCTATCATCTTTCGCCCGACAAGTCCGGTTGCTCCTATGATGGCCAGTTTCATTAAAATCGCTTTTTTGTTAAAATTTTAACTACTTAATTTTGTTGTAAAGATACCATCTGCAATTGGATTGAGTCATTATTCTTCTGTATCCCTGTATTTTTTTTCAGTATTTTTACAGTCGAAAAAAATAATGCTGTAAGCCTTAAATCCAAATATGAAAGTAAGATTTAGCAGTCTTTTCATCATCGCAGTTCTGTTTTGCCTGAATGTCCGGGCACAGTTGTCTGATAATTTTCAGGATTATAATTTCGATAAGAATCCGGAATGGTTTGGAAATACAGGAAGTTTTAAAGTGAATGACCTCCTGCAGCTTCAGCTCGACACCTCAGGAAGCGGGACCAAATTCCTTGCTACACCCAACCAACTGATTGACAATACGGAATGGAATTTCTGGCTTAAACTCAACTTTGACCCCTCAGCCAGCAATCAGGTTAAAATTTATTTATGCAGTGACAACCAGGATCTTACAAAACCTTTAAACGGTTATTTTATCAGAATAGGAGAAAATCTTTCATTAGACGACATAGTTCTTGTCAGACAATCCGGGACTAATGAATATCTGATTATTGACGGTATTGACGCCCATGCAGCCAAAACACCAATTCTGAGAATCAAAGTATTGAGAGACAATGCAGGCAACTGGCAATTGTTCAGCGATACATGCGGTGGAAAAAATTTTAAACCGGAAGGAAGCGGATTTGATACGATGATTAAAAATACTTCGTGGTTCGGAGTCGTTTGCAAATTCACATCCTCAAATGCCAAAAATTTCTTTTTTGATGACTTTTACATCGGGCCGGAACAAAAAGACACAATACGCCCCGAAATCAAATCCTTTAAAATTAATAGTAAATATCACCTCAGTTTATTTTTTACAGAAGAAATTGATACGGGAGACGTTAAAATCAGTTGTTTTTCAGGAATTTATCCCATCGTTCCTTCATCCTTTTCAATTATCAGTTCATCACAGATTGATGTTTTTCTTGACCCTAAAAACGATTATCCGGCTAATCAGCAACAAAGACTGACAGTCAGTCAGATAAAGGATCTGGCAGGCAACATCATGTTACCTGGGGTCATTGATTTCATTTATTATTCTTTCGAGCCGGGAGATGTCGTGATCAATGAATTCATGGCAGACCCCTCTCCCGTTGTCAACCTTCCTGATGCCGAATTTATTGAAATTTTTAACACATCAGATTTCAGTGTTCCGCTTCAGGATTTCAGCATTGAAGATGGTTCGTCAAAAGTCAACCTGCCCGTTTACAAATTTCCACCCCACTCCTGCTTAATCCTGTGTAAATCTTCAGATACGGCACTCTTCAAGCCTTATGGGGCAACAATAGGCATTAACCTTCCTTCCCTGAATAATAGTGGCGACATCCTAAAACTTTCGCATTATCTTTCAGGTACAATCGACTCATTTCAATATGACCTGAGCTGGTACAGGGACATTCAAAAACAAAACGGAGGTTGGTCGCTCGAAAGAATAAATCCCTACCAGAAATGTCTGATTGAAGTGGAAAACTTCACTTCATCCGTCTCACCTGATGGAGGCACACCCGGAAGAAAAAATTCTGTATTCGACAGCATATCAACTCAGGCAATCCCTGTAAAATATAACATTTCCATCCTGAACGACAGCACTATCCTGATTAGTCTGAATCAGAAAATTAAAACAGTTTCCCCTCAGCAAGGCCGTTTAGAATGTCTCGATCCCCCCCAAGACACCATTAATTTTAAACTTTTGTATCAGCTTTCATCAGTCATACTGCAACTTAACGACAAACTGCAATTCAATAAAAGATACCGCGTCTGGGTTAATCTCGCCAATTGTATGAATACATTGATAAAGGTTGATACCAACATAGTAATTCCTGCTCCGATTGATTCCTTTGATTTAATCATTAATGAAGTCTTATTCAATCCGCAGACCGGAGGCTCTGACTTTATAGAATTATTCAATCGTTCAGATAAATACTTAAATATCAAAGACTTAAAAATTGCCCGACTTGACGACAGTTTGAAACTTAAAGATTTAAAAACTCCTTACAGCAACAACTTTTATCTCTTTCCGGGTGATTATGTGGTTTTAACTGATAACCCCGAAGACATAAAACTGAGATATTCGGTAAAAAATCCGGATAAGCTGTTAAAAGCTTTGATGATTACCCTGCCTGATGACAAGGGAGACATTGTTTTACTCTATAACAACAGATGGATTGATTATTTTCATTACGAAGATGATTACCATTTTAAACTTATCAGTAATCGTGATGGTGTGAGCCTGGAACGGCTTAATCCGGATGCTGCCACAAACAATCCGGCCAACTGGCATTCAGCCTCAAGTACTTCCGGTTATGGAACGCCTACCTATAAAAACTCACAATTTTCTGATTTACAACAGGAAGAAACCGATATCAGCATACAGCCGAAAATATTCAGCCCCAACGGAGATGGATTTGACGATGTCCTGAAAATTGTTTATTCTTTTGATAAAAGCGGGTATTTTGGCTCAATCAGAATTTTCAGTCTGACTGGCAGGATGGTAAGAGAACTGGCGAATAACGACCTTTTCGGTACCGAAGGCTTTTATACATGGGATGGCCTCGATGACAACGGACAACTGGTTGCTTCCGATGTCTATATTATCTTTACTGAACTAATCTCCGGTGATGGAAAAGTCAGGAAGATTAAAAATTCCTGCACTGTTGTCAGATAATATTGAAAATGATCAGTCCCGGGTTTAAAGTTCCGTTCAAAACTCACGCTTTGGGAAAATACTGTTCCGAACTGAGGTGGATGGTGAATATTTTTTCAGTTCAAATAATCCTTCAGATCAGTCATTAACCGCTGACGGGCATTGAATATCCTGCTTTTTACCGTTCCGATGACAATATCCTGTTCTTCAGCAATTTCCTTATATTTATAGCCTGCCACATACATTCTGAAAGTTTCTCTAAGTTCAGGCTGAAGACGGTCGATCACCGATTCGATTTCATTGTAAGAAAACTCTGCATCCCCGTTTATCATATTTTCTGATTCAGGTAACCCGGCACCAAAAGGCTCTTCTGTTTTTTCTATTTTAACATTCGATTTGAATGTTCTTCTGTAATTATTGATAAAAATATTTCGCATAATGGTATAGAGCCATGCTTTCAGATTATCATGATTACTGAGTTTTTCCCTGTTGACAAGTGCTTTCAGATAGGTTTCCTGAAATAAGTCGTTGGCATCATCATGATTGCTTGTCAGACTTAATGCAAAGTATTTCAGCTGATCCTGAAAACTTAAAATGTAATGATTGAACTCTTTTGCTGTCATATTATTTTGTTTAATTTTTTCTATTTAACTTTAAACAAAATGCATGCAAAAAAATGCCGGAGATTGAAAAATATTTTAAGGATTTATTTAAAGATTTGAATATGAGGACGTTAGAAAGGAAATTTTTTATTCAAAAAATTGAATTAAATCGGAAACCGATTTCAGCAGGAACACATTTGAAGGTAAATTGCCCGAAATGGTTCCGGCAAAATAACCTGACACGCCAATTTTTGCCTGCTGAAAATCTGATGCTAATTTCTGAATATATCTCTGAGGATTTAAATCATGAAAAGAAGAAACAAATGCTGTGATAATCCGGTCAGGTTTTATTTTTTCGCTTACCGATAATATATCATTGTAAGGAGAAGACTGCCCCATGTAAAATACATTAAAATTATGTTTTTTCGACAGGTAATAATAAAACAGCAGACCGAATTCATGGTATTCGCCTTCGGGTAAAAACATCAGAATAGTCCCTTTGATTTTTGACTTGTCCAACACTATGTTGTCTATCGCAACAATGAGTTTCTGACGTATCAGATTGGAAATGAAATGCTCATGTACGGGGAGGATGTTTCCTGTCTGCCATAAAACACCTACCTTATCAAGAAAAGGGAAAATCAGCTCAATTACAGTGGTTTCAAAACCGTATTGCAATGAGCTGTCGTTAAGTACCTTCAGAAAATCATCCTCATTCAGGTCGATCATGGCCTTAACGAGTGAATTTATTCTGATCTGATGCGCCTGTGAGCTTACCTTCAGCGCCTCCACCATTTCGGCTATCTTCTTATCGGAATTTCCGGCAATTTTCGAAATTTTTATGCCCGATTGGTTCAGAATCGCAACATTTAAAATCTTCTTAAGGTCTTCATCCTGATACTGCCTGATATTCGTAGGTTTTCTATCAGGGTTTAAAATATGGTACCTTTTCTCCCAAATTCTGATGGTATGGGCTTTTATACCTGTCAGCCTCTCCAGATCTTTTATTGAATAACTCACTTTTGTTTTTTTTCTGAAACACAAAATTAAAGTGTTTTGTTCATTTTTCATCTCATAATTTTAAACAAATTGTTTACATCTGAAATGCCCGGCAAATTCATTTTTACAGTCAAAATATTTTAGTCTATTTTTGAAAGCGAAACAAAAACAATTTAAAATGAAAAGAGACGATTTAGTATTTGAAATAATCCGGAAGGAGAAGGAAAGACAGATGTATGGCATCGAACTGATTGCCTCCGAAAACTTTGTCAGTGAGCAGGTATTGGAAGCAATGGGTTCGGTGATGACCAACAAATACGCTGAAGGCTATCCCGGCAAACGCTATTACGGAGGTTGCAAACACGTTGATGAAACTGAACAGCTGGCTATTGACCGCTTAAAAGAGCTTTTCGGTGCAGAATGGGCAAACGTACAACCCCATTCGGGTGCACAGGCAAACATGGCTGTCTTTTTAGCCTGCCTGAAGCCGGGTGATAAATTTATGGGTCTGAACCTTGCCCACGGAGGACACTTATCCCATGGTTCTCCTGTCAATTCTTCAGGAATTCTTTATCAGCCAATTGCCTATCATGTGGATGAAAACACAGGGCTGATCGATTATGACAAAATGGAAGAAATTGCCCTTGCCGAAAAACCCAAACTGATTCTTGCCGGAGCATCGGCCTATTCCCGCGACTGGGATTTTAAAAGAATGAGAGAAATTGCAGATAAAATAGGCGCGATTCTGATGGCCGACATCGCTCACCCTGCCGGTCTGATTGCCAGAGGTATTCTGAACGACCCGCTCCCCTATTGCCACATCGTTACTAGCACCACACATAAAACCCTTCGGGGCCCGCGTGGCGGAATTATCATGATCGGAAAAGATTTTGAAAACCCATGGGGAAAAACCACTCCTAAAGGCGAAATCAGGATGATGTCGTCATTGCTTGATTCTGCTGTCTTCCCGGGCATTCAGGGTGGTCCGCTTGAACATGTCATTGCTGCCAAAGCTGTTGCTTTCGGAGAAGCTCTCACTGATGATTACATGGATTATATCATACAGGTAAAGAAAAATGCAGACGTCATGGCATCGGCATTTATCGAACTGGGCTACAAGGTTATTTCCGGAGGCACTGATAATCACCTGATGTTGATTGACCTGAGGACAAAATTCCCCGACCTGACCGGAAGAAAAGCAGAAGATACCCTGGGTCTTGCAGATATCACCATTAATAAAAATATGGTTCCTTTCGATAGCCGCTCTCCATTCCAGACTTCCGGAATCAGGATTGGTACACCTGCCATTACTACCCGTGGGCTCAAGGAAGAACACATCAAACCTATCGTTCAGATGATTGATAATGTATTATGCAACATTGACTCTCAGGAAGTTATCGAAAAGACAAAGAAACAGGTGAATGAGATGATGAGTGAGTTTAAGCTCTTTGCCTGGTAAACTCAGATTGATTTTTTAAAGGCGAGCCAATAGCGATCAGGTATTTCACCTTTTGAAGCCATTTCATAATCTTTATAGGAACAGGGGATAATTTCTTTCCCTGCATGATGCGGATCAGCAAGCGGAATTTCCATCCACCAACGATTGGTTTTCCGGCTCTTGTAAAAAGTAATAGGCTGAGAACCAGCAACATCTGCTGCAATATATTTAACAAAATTGATCTCATCACCTATTTTAACCTCATTAAAGCGATGTGCCACACCATCAGTAAAGTACCATATCATCTGGGCAATCAGCTTGGCAGTCTGATGATTGTTGTCGATTTCATTCCGGTATCCGTAGATGCTGAAAGACTGAAGGTTGTCGCTGATACCTGCAAAACGGGCAATTTTTACCGCTTCCTCGACAGTAAAGCCGGCAGCAGATGAATCATAGGAAGCCATTGCGTCAGCCTGGCGTACAGACGACAAACTGAAACTGATAAAATCGGCATTGCGGATAAAAGGCTCAATGTCATCAAATGACTCACGGATACGGCCAAGCCTCATGACATCAAAATAAAATTTCTCCATCATTTTGAATGCCATCTGGTCGGTAAGAAACGACTGAACACCCAGATGTATGAGGTGAAACAAATAAGAAGGTTCGCGAAGCAAAATCTTCGACAGGTAATTGTCGGAAACGGCTTCCTGATCTTCGTTAAAAAACAGGTCTATTTTGGAATTAATGCAACAATAAGTAACATATTTTGTAAGATACTCAAAAGCCAGATATTGTGAATAGACAAAAGGAGAATTTGACCCGATTACCAAAGGGATGATACCCATTGACTGAATTTCACTCAGAATGTAGCCGAGTTTTTCGAATATTTTCGGATCATTCAAATCGAGGTAAAAGTTGCCCAGATCAGCCACCATCATGGCATATTCCTTTTTCATCAGGGCATACAACTGGTTTCTTACTTCATGGCAATCATAGTCCGATTTATTACCAATCAGTCCGATCAGAGCTATTTTTTTCCCGGACAATGACGGGAATGTCCTGTCATATATTTCAACGGCATTTATCCAGCTATCGTTTGATATATTCTCAATATTCAACTCATCCCTGACATTTACCGGAATAAATACATCTTCTAAATTCATGGCATTTTTTATTTCCCGGGCAAAACTAATGTACAGGCAGGCAAGAGCCGGCTCTAATTATTCACAATGAAGTTAATTTTTAAACAGAAAGCAAAATATTCTAATTTTGCCGGAAAAAATCAGTCATGATTTTAATCACAGGGGCAAGCGGATTCGCAGGATCATATATTTTATATGAGCTTTTCAGAAGACAAAAAAAAGTAAGGGTTTTTAAAAGGCCGGACAGTAGCTTCAGGCAGATTGAGTTTGTGTTTCGTCTGATGAATCAGGATAAAGAGCTTACCTTCAACGATTATATCAATTATTTTGACTGGGCAGACGGTAATCTGGACGACAGGGAAAGTATTGAGGAAGCCATTTCAGGTATCACTGAAATTATTCATTGTGCGGCTATCGTCAGCTTTGCCAAACCGGATAAAAATAAAATACTGAATATCAATTACAGAGCTACTGCACATCTTGTCAATCTTGCCATTGAAAAAGGTATCTCTAAGTTTCATTACCTTAGCTCAATAGCCTCTCTCGACAGGAATAACGACAATACCGTCAGAGAAGAAAATTTTCCTGTAACTAAAAAATTTTCTTCAACCTACTCACAAAGTAAATATCTTGGTGAAATGGAAGTCTGGCGGGGTTATCAGGAAGGCCTGACAGGTATCATTTTAAATCCCGGAGTGATTACCGGCCCTATGGCAGAAGACAAGCCTACTTTAAAACTAATAAATGTCATCCGAAAAGGATTTAAATTTTATCCGGTCGGTACAAACGGATATGTTGATGTCAGGGATGTGGCGGGCACGTTTGTCCAACTTATTGATTCTGAAGAATTTTACAACCAGCGATATATTTGTGTATCCGAAAATCTGAGCTACAGGGAAATCTTTGCAATGGTAGCCGTCCATTCTGGTGTAAAGGCGCCTTCCATCCGTGCAACGCGGTGGATGACCATTACAGCCATGATATTAGATCATATCAGGGCGGTTTTCACAGGAGATCATGCACTTTTTAAACTGGAGCTTGTCAAGCTGATTAACAGCCACTATTTTTATGACAATACAAAAATCAGAAACACATTGGGGTATCAATTCATGCCGATTAATCAAAGTATTCACGACATGATCAAATATAGCATAAACCCATGAAATTCAAGCTTCATGCGTCATATCAACCACAGGGAGACCAGCCCGAAGCCATTGAACAGCTTGTCAATGGGATAAAAAACGGAGAAAAATACCAGGTTTTGCTCGGTGTAACCGGTTCAGGAAAGACTTTTACAATTGCCAATGTCATACAACAGGTAAACATGCCTGTACTGGTTTTGAGTCATAATAAAACACTGGTAGCCCAGCTCTACGGGGAATTCAAACAGTTTTTTCCTGAAAATGCGGTAGAGTATTTTGTCTCCTATTATGATTATTATCAGCCTGAAGCTTACCTGCCTGCCACCAATACCTATATTGAAAAAGATCTGAGTATCAATGCGGAAATAGAAAAACTCAGGCTCAGGGCAACCTCTTCCCTGTTGTCGGGAAGAAGAGATATTATTGTGGTGGCAAGTGTTTCATGTATTTATGGAATAGGCAACCCTGAAACATTCAGAAATGCTACCATCCATGTTTTTCAGGGACAGTTGATCGACCGGAAATACCTGCTGATGCAGCTGATAAACGGCCTGTATTCCAGAACATCTGCAGAGCTGAACAACGGCACTTTCAGGGTTTCCGGGGAGACAATCGATATCTTCCCCACTTATTCTGATGTAGCTTACCGCCTGATTTTCTTTGATCAGAAACTCGAACAGATTCAGATGATTGACCCAAAAACAGGGCATAAAATTGAAAAACTGGAGAGCCTGATGATTTATCCGGCCAATTTATTTGTTACCCCTCCCGAAACCATGCAGATAGCACTCAGGGAAATCAAAAATGATATGATCCGCCAAAGCCAGAAATTTGAACTGGAAGGAAAAATGCTGGAAGCCAGAAGAATTGAAGAAAGAGTTAATCTCGATATGGAAATGATTAAGGAGCTGGGCTATTGCAATGGCATTGAAAACTATTCGAGATATTTCGACAGGAGAAAACCCGGAGAGCGTCCGTTTTGCCTGCTTGATTATTTTCCGGAAGATTATCTGATGATCATAGATGAAAGCCATGTAACCGTGCCTCAGGTGAGAGGGATGAGCCATGGCGACAGGGCACGAAAAACAGTATTGGTGGAATACGGGTTCCGGCTACCAGCCGCACTCGACAACCGTCCGCTAAGTCCGGATGAATTTGAAATGATGCAGCATCAGGTCATTTTTGTCAGTGCTACCCCCGGCCCTTATGAACTGCAGAAAACAGGAGGTGCAGTGGTTGAACAAATCGTCAGGCCTACCGGCCTTCTGGACCCCATGATTGAGGTACGGCCTATTCAGACTCAGATTCCTGACCTCCTTCACGAAATTGACGAAAGGGTTAAAAAAGGTGAGCGGATTCTGGTAACCACCTTGACAAAGAGAATGTCGGAAGAGCTGAGTAAATACCTGCTCAACATCAACGTCAATGCGCGTTATATCCACTCGGATATCGATACCATCGAAAGGATTGAAATTCTGAGAGACCTGAGACTGGGGAAATTTGATGTTCTGGTGGGTATTAACCTCCTTCGGGAAGGCCTTGATTTGCCGGAGGTTTCGCTGGTAGCCATTCTGGATGCAGACAAAGAGGGATTTCTAAGATCAGAAACATCGCTGACACAGGTAGCAGGAAGGGCTGCACGGAATGTAAACGGGAAGGTCATCATGTATGCAGATAAAATCACCGGCAGCATGCAGAGAACCATTAATGAAACCAACAGGAGAAGGGAGAAACAGTTGAAATACAATGAGAAACACCAAATAACACCACAATCCATTAAAAAGACAGTAGAAGAAATCATCAGGCAAACATCCATTGCAGATGCTTCAAAAGTTACACGTATTAATTATGATTTTACCGGGGAACAAATAAATATGGTAGCAGACCCTGTGGTCAATCTGATGAGTAAACCTCAGCTTGAAAATGCCATAAAAACAACAGAACAAAAAATGAAACAGGCAGCAAAGGAACTTGATTTTGTATTGGCTGCCCAATACAGAGATGAGCTTTTTGAACTTAAAAAACTGTTAAAAGAACGTTTTTAAAATAAAACTTCTTTCTCTCCGCCACCGGACAGCAAGCGAAACCGGATGTCCTTCACTTTTCACAAAAAAATCAAAAAAAAATGAAACTTTTTAACCAAAAGATATACTAATGTTGTATATTTGAAACACTAAACTGAATTAAAATTCGGGCATTTTGAATAAAAAAGCTGAAAATATTGGCAGCCTGATACTTCTGAAAAGAGAGTTACTTAAGCTATTAACAAAAAATACTTTACCTTGTTTTTTGTCGCTAATAAAATTCCCGGATAGTATTATTTCGGTTTTTGTTTTATGCATAACATTGGTTATCAAAATTTTAGTTGATTATAAACTAATGTAACTATGGAAAAATTCAAAATTTATCTGTTAAAATTTCTGCTGGTTGCAGGAATTTTATTCTTAGAAAATAAAACCTATGGTGCCTGGATTTCTGGCGGAGACCTGACATGGACAGCCCTCGGAAAAGACAGTTTTCTTATCCAGCTGAACCTTTATATAGATTGTAATTCTTCAAATCCTCCACCCGCATCAATCACAGTCAAATGTGTTTCTACCGGAGTTACCATTACAACCCTAACGATATCTAATCCCACACCTGTTGACATCACAAATGTTTGTGCCAATTCATGTACAAAATGCCAGTCTATTATTTGTTCATATCCTTACGGTGTTAACAAATATTCTTATACCAAACTCCTTGTCATCAATTCCACCAGTTGTTGTGAATTAAGCCTTCAATATTCAGTCTGCTGCCGGACCAGTTCTCTGACAACTGGGGGAGCAGATGAATCCTTTTTCCTGACTGCCATGCTAAACAGATGTTATGCTGCGGATAACAGTTCGCCTCAGTTTAACAGTGATCCGGTTAGCATAATTTGTGTTGGAGAAGATGTAACACTGGATTTCGGTGCAAAAGACTCTGACAAAGATTCCAACGGAAAACCCAGTGACACCTTATATTATGAACTGACCAAACCAATGACAAGCGCCACCGGTTATATTACCTATTCAGGACAATATAGTTATGATAAGCCTCTGTTTTTCTGGGGATTTCCTACTGCGAACCTGCCAAGTCCGAGAGGTTTTCATCTCGACAAAGAAACAGGGATAATAACATTCAAATCTATGAAAGCTGAACAGGGCATTGTCGCCATTAAAATCCATGAATTCCGTAAAATTAACGGTCAATATGTGAAAATTGGAGAAGTGACGAGAGACACACGAATTATTATTACAAGTTGTCCCACTAATGCAACTCCGGTCCTTTCCGGCCCGTATTACAAAGAAGTATGTGCCGGAGATACAATTACTTTTACCATTAAAGCCACGGATGTTAATACACAGGACACCGTTACCATCGAATGGTCGAATAATATTTCCGGAGCCAGCTGGACATCTAACAACGGATTGGTACGAGAACCGACCGGTATTTTTAAATGGGTGCCATCCATCGACAACATCAGCGCTATACCCTATGTGTTTTACGTAACAGCAAGCGATAATTTTTGTCCCCTGAATGCCTCATTGACAAAAAGTTATCAGATACTGGTAAAACCCGGACCAAAAATAGTTACCTATAAAGACAGTATCTCTCAATGTAATTTTCATCATTTCAGTATTAATGAAGCGATGCCTTCTTTCACTTACCGGTGGTCTTTCGGAAACTCAAATCAGGTGAAAATGTCTGGAGATAAAGTAACCTATTATTGCGACAGAAACGGGAATATCCCTTTCACGCTGGAGGTTAGTTCCATGGGATGCGACACTACCACTTATTTTGATTCTGTAAAAAACGGGCAGTTTTTAACAATCAGTCCCATTTCTGATTATGTTCTTTGTTACAATGATTCTGCCTTGATTGAACCGATAATCTCGAACAATTCCGGAAAAACAAGTTTTTACTGGAACACTGGAGACACCCTGAACAAACTGACTTTCAAAGCTGTCAAAGACTCGGTAATCATTCTTCAGGTCAGCGATACGGCAGGATGTCTGGCTTTGGATACCATTAATTTTAAAGTCAATCCCCTGACAAACATCGAACTTGATGAACACCTGCTGATCTGTGGCAATTCTTCTGTGGAAATTTCCCCGAAATTTACAGGTGGCAGCTATCAGATTTCTGATATTTCATTTTTCGACAATACCAACCAGTTGATAGCAAAAGGGAAAAATCATATAACCGTGACGGATTCCGGGAAATACAAATGTGTGGTAATCAACGACTATCAATGTCCCACCACTGCATTCACCAATGTACACAAACATCCCGAAGTAATAGCCAATGCACAGAACAAGCTGATTTGCCCTCAGGAAAATACCACACTGCAGGCAATGCCTACCGGCTCGAAAACACCTGCTGTTATTTACCAATGGTACAATACAGAGAATGGAAATCTAATCGGGACACAACAACAACTAAACCTCACCACAGAAAAAGACCTCCTGCTTAAACTTGTCGTAAAAGAGTTTGCCTTCAGTAAGGTTTGCGATGATTCCATGAATGTGAAGGTTTCGGTTAAAAAACCTGCCATTCAGCTTAATTTGCCCGATTACCTCTGCAAATATGATTCACTCATCGATATCCGGAACTTTATTGACACTGCGTTGGGAACAATCAGTTCCTCACAACCGAATATAGTCAATCAGTTTTTCTATCATCCTTCCTCTGTAACAGGAAACTCTGACAGCTTAATTTTCACTTTGACAGATTATCAGACCGGATGCACTTTCGAGAAGAAAAACAAGGTTAATCTGCTGCAATTGCCGATCATCAATATTCTCACCCAATACGGGAAGTATGAATTCTGTCCCGGATATGGAAATATTGCGATTATTGCCAGTCCGACCGGTGGAAAATATGGAGGAAAATGGTATGGCCCGATAGAACCAGGCAATTATTTCAATGCCAACAGACCTTTCGGCACCTATCAGCTGGTATATGAATACCGTGACAATGACGGCTGTCTGAACAGAGATACCATGAATTTAAAAGTAGCTAATCCTGAAATAAACATTGACAAAACCAATTCATACATCTGTAGTGGACAGGTATATCAGGCCAATGCCAGCTATCATTATGCTTCCAGAATGAAATGGATCATCCCCGACAGCTCTGATGGTTTCCTGCAAAACAGCGTTTATCAGACAACCAATGTATATTATCCGGGCCCTGGCGACAGAAACAGACACGGTTTCTGGCTCAAAGCCATGACCAACGACCCCTTCTGTGTCAACAATTATGATTCTGTATTTGTCTATATTGCTGCTGTTCCGAAAGCTTCATTTACCAGCAATGTTACCAATGGGGCACCTCCTCTTGAGGTTACATTCTCCGACCTCTCTGCCATTGATTATGACCAGATTAGTGAATACCTCTGGAATTTTGGTGATGGAAACTCCTCTACCCTCAGGAATCCGGTTCATACCTACCTCGATACAGGATATTTTGATGTCAGCCTGAAAATTACAAGTGATTATGGATGTCAGGATTCTGTCGTCAAAAAGAAAATGATTTCTGTGTACGTAGTTTCAGTTCCTGAAAATACGCTATACAAACCAAGGGTTTATCCCAATCCTTCCCATGATAAAATTATGATTGAAACAAAGGGAATTGAAATTGAAAAAGCAGAGCTGACAAATATTCTGGGGATTAAAATCAGGGAATACAATCTCATCCGTCAGCCAAATTTTGAAATTGAAAGAGGGAAGCTGCCTCCAGGGGCTTATCTGCTTAAAATCTTTGACACAGAAGGAAATACCAGTGTTTTCAATATTATTTTCCACTAAAATTCAGGAACAATGAGCTAAAGAAATAGTTTGACTTTATGAGTATTTTTAGAAGCAAAAAATCAAGATTATTCTCTATCCTTATTTTATCAATAAGTATCATTTATACTCAGAGTCATGCTCAGCCATATTTTGGCGCAGAAATAAACTATTCATGTGTCGGGCAAGACAGTTTTCCGGTCAATCTTATCACTTACCGGGACTGCAGTGCGGCTCAGTTTAATACCGAAACCCTGATAAGTTCATGGCTTGCAGATACTTGTGAAAACAGTTTACGTTAACTTAAAAAATCAAAAAAATGAAGGGGAAAAAGATTATCTTGCTTATAATTCTGATTATCAGTTCTTTTTTTATAAGTTTACCCATGGTAAAAGCCACCCATATGTTGGGAGCAGATATTACCTGGGCCTGCATAGGTAAAGACAGTTTTGTGATAAAACTCGTTATTTACCGCGACTGTAACGGAGTTAATCTTGGTACACCAAGTATTTCGATTGAATGTGCCTATACCGGAGTAAACATTACCACTTTTTCCATTTCAAAACCACCTCCTGTGGATATTACTCCTGTCTGCACCTCAAGCTGTACCAGATGCCAGTCAACGGGCTGTTCCTTCCCTTATGGTATTGAACAATATACATTTACAAAACTTGTCGTTTTGTCAAATGCCGGTAGCTGCTGCGACCTGATTATTTCTTATCAGGAATGTTGCAGAAACTCCACCATAACTACAGGAGCAGCCAACACAAACTTTTATATTGATGCAAAGATGAACCGCTGCCAAAACCCTTGTGATAATTCACCATCTTTTACCAATCCTCCTATAGCTATCATTTGTGTGGGTCAGGACTTCATTTTTAACCACGGTGTGTTCGATGTTGATATTGATTCCAACGGTGATCTGATCGACTCATTAAGCTATTCGTGGACACAACCGCTGACTGGTGCAGGAAGTTATGCTCCATGGACTTCTCCATATTCATACGACAAACCCTTATTATTCTGGGGCTTCCCTTATGCCAACCAGTCTTCCCCACTTGGATTCCACCTCGACCCTTTTACAGGTAACATTTCTTTCCGCCCCATGAAAGTTGAACAAACAATTATGGCTTTGAAGGTTACTGAATGGAGAAAAATCAATGGTACTGCGACCAAAATAGGAGAAATTACCCGTGATGTTCATTACATGTTTATAAGTTGTCCAACATCGAATAATCCTGTACTAAACGGAACAGCGGTAAAACACATTTGTGCGGGTGATTCAGTAACATTGCCAATTTATTCTTCCGATGCTGACGTAAATGATTGGGTAACGCTCACTGCTTATAATTTACCACCGGGTGCTGTCTGGACCGACAATAACGGATTGGTTAAAAATCCCACCGGAATGGTCAGGTGGCGTACCAAACCATCCGATATTTCCACACAGCCTTATAATATTCTTATCAAGGCGAAAGACAACAGTTGCACTGTCACAGGGCAATCATCACAGGTTTTCAGTATTTATGTCCATCCAGGTGTCTCGGCAAAAATTAAATATCAAAAACTACCCTGCAACCAATATAAACTGATTGCTGATGAAATTATCGGGACTTCTTTCTATAAATGGTATGTAAATGAAATCTCAGTCAACGGATTGATAACTATTGATAAAGCAGGAACTTATATAACCCGTCTGGAGCTAATAGGACAATCCTGCACATTCAATGTTTTTGACACTTTACAAATTACTTCTGTACTTAAATGCAAACTTCCCAACGATACCGTGCTTTGTCCGGGGAATTCTGTTACAGTATTACCCAACATTACCGGAGCACAGGGAAAAGTAAACTACCTCTGGAATACAGGCGACAGTTCCTCTTCCCTGCAAATCGGACCGCTTTATCAGGATACCATGATCATTTTGAATGTCAGTGATTCTATGTTCTGCCACTCCGATACCATGTTCATTAAATTTGATAATTTCGGAGTAACTATTTCTCAGGATAATATTGTTTGTCCCGGTCAGGCTTCTGAATTGACTGCCTATCCTCTTTTCGACAAAGGAAAACAGGCTAAATCCTTCCTTTGGCTCGATTTATCCTGTTCCTGTCCGAAATCTTATGCAGATACAGTAGTTATTTATAGCAGCGGAGCATTTTCCTGTACTGTAACTGATGAATTCGGATGCACAGCTTCCGATACTTTTATAGCAACTTTTCATCAAAAACCTCAGATTACCATCTCTCCTCTGCCTTCTAAATGCCTCAACGATTCCGATTTTAACCTGAATCCTTATGCCTCGCCTCCGGGTGGTTTATGGCTGGCTCAACAACAAAACCTCATTGAAAATGATACCTTTTTTATCTCAAAAGCTCAGGCCGGACAATACCTGTTGTTTTATCAATATACTGACCCCTCTACTTCCTGCTCCAATACTGAAAAAACCACTCTTACCATAAAAAAATACCCGGAAATTTCAATTATCAAGCCTTTCAGTTTCTGTAATCTCAATACCCTTATTGATCTTTCTGATTACGTCTCTCCTGCAAAAGGAATCTGGGACAGTCTGCATCCGGCAATCGTCAATGCTCATTATTTCAATCCGCATCTGGCGGCTGCCTCATCCCTGCCATTGATTTACCTGGTTGAGGATACAAATTCATGCAGGAACTCAAGAGAAATCAATTATGTCATCAACCCCGTTCCTGTGGTGGATTTCAGTGCCGACCAAACACAGGGCTATTTTCCGCTAAGTGTTCAGTTCACAAACCTGAGCACGGTGAGCAGTGGTTCGCTTGATTATCTGTGGTATTTCGGGGATGGCGACAGTTCAGTACTGGAGGATCCTTCGCACGTCTTCCTGAACACAGGACAGTATGATGTCCGGTTGATCGCAGTGAGTGATTCTTTGTGCCGCGCAGAACGGACAAAACCGAAATTCATCGAAGTATTTGCCTCACTCCCAGACCTGCTTACCGGAGTTGTTTCCCTTTATCCCAATCCCGCACAGGATAAGGTGATCATTGAATCCACCTCCAAAATAGACAAAGTGATTCTCTGCAACTTCCTTGGAGCAAAGATCAGGGAAACAGATGCTAACAATGAAAGCAAAATAAACTTAGAATGCGGGAAACTGCCTTCCGGCTTGTATTTGCTGAAGGTTTATGATAAAAAAGGAGACGTGTATGTGTTTCAGGTGGTGTTTAAATAAAACTATGAAAAAACTAAACAAAACATTATTGATCATCTGTCTGGGGTTGGGGATTATATATGGTTCAAAAGCTGACGCAAACAATATTTTAGGAGGAGAGATTACATGGAATCAAGTTGGGAAAGACACTTTTATGATCACCCTGACTTTGTACAGGGATTGTAACGGGAATGCATTCGGTAATC
Organism: Sphingobacteriales bacterium; assembly: GCA_012517435.1. Taxonomy (NCBI): domain Bacteria; kingdom Pseudomonadati; phylum Bacteroidota; class Sphingobacteriia; order Sphingobacteriales; species Sphingobacteriales bacterium. Next base: position 21,345 of record JAAYUY010000007.1, read on the forward strand.
AGCAGGTGCTGGTGAAATGCCAAAGCACAGGAATAACCCTTGATACTCTTATCTTTTCTGCGGTGAGCGGAGTGGATATTACTCCTGTGTGTAAAACTTCCTGTAGCAGATGTGACAGTTCAAGCTGCTCCTTTATTTATGGCATACAGAAATACGAATATAAGCAGATGCTGATCATTCAGAATGCAGGTAGCTGCTGTAAAATACTGCTCGCTTATTCTCAATGTTGCCGTCCTTCCACCATAACTACAGGACCTGCTTCCACAAATTTTTATATAGATTCATGGTTTAACCGCTGTTTGGATAAACCGGATAATTCACCGGTTTTTATGAATGCACCCGTACATATTCTTTGCATAGGCTTAGATTTTCAGTGGGCTCCTGGTATAAATGAAAATGATAGGGACTCAGTGTCTTTATCATATTCTTATAATAATGGGCCGAGAATTAATAGTACCACCAAAGTTACCTATATATCGCCATATACCTATGAAAAATTCATTTACTTTTGGGGGTTTCCAAATACTTCCCTTCCCTTTCCAAGAGGATTCGATTTAGACCTTAAAACAGGAGAATACGGATTCAGAACCATGAAATTAGAGCAGACAGTCACAGCTTATAACGTTGAACAATGGAGAAAAATTAACGGGAACTATGAACAAATCAGCAGTACAACTCGTGAAACCCATTTTTTTGTAGTAAAATGTCCGTCAAATGTAAGTTATCTTGGGCTCTCAGGTCCCAAATATAAAGAAGTTTGCGAAGGGGATACGGTAATATTTTCCATTGGAAGTATTGATTATACCTATAAAGATTCGCTCAAAATCTATTATAATGGAGAAATTGAAGACGCTTTATGGAGTGATAATAATGGTTTTACAAAAATACCAACCGGAAACTTTAAATGGGGTACAAAAATCGGAGATGCGAGCAGACTTCCTTATTACTTTACTGGTACAGCAAAAAGCAGTTCCTGTGATTTACTTACCAGCACAACAAGGGTATATCAAATCATAGTCAAAAAGAAACCTTCTCCCCCTGCATTCCATGACACACTTCTCTATTGCAACGAAATAAAACTGGAAGCAATAACGCCTTTACCTTATCATACCTATTACTGGGAGATTGGGGATAATCCTTCTGTAAAACTCAGCGGAAGTAAAATCAGCTACCTTACTCCCAAAAGCGGGCATATCCCTGTGAGTCTGTATTCCTTGTACAACGGATGTAAGAGCGATATCATCAGGGATACTGTTTCAATTGATACCTTCATGATGCTGAACAAATTAACAAATGACACCATTTGCATAAACGATAGCCTTATTGTTCGGGCTAATGTAAAATATAACAAAGGGAAGGTTAGCTATCAGTGGTCTACTCAGGACAGTCTGCAACAAATCATGATCAAACCCGGACAAACCACAACCTATAAATTGACGGTTGTGGATTCTTTCGGCTGCAGAAGTATAGACAGTTTTATCGTTTCGGTTAAACCCCTTCCCGATTTGATGCCCCATCCTGATTTTTCCATCTGCAGTGGTGACTCCGTATGGCTTTCCGCTTTATCTGCGGGTAATGGCAGTTTTGATCTTGATGTTATACCCTGTTTCTATAAACTTCCTGATCCCAATCCGCTCCAATGCGGGTATTTCCACATGCAACGAAAAGATTCCGGAGATTATGTCATTAAGGTTACCTCCAAATATGGTTGTGTGGCTTTGGATACATTTAAGCTATCCCTATATCCTGAGGTTAAAGCTTTTGCAGCTGATACCACGCTTTGCCCGAATGAGACGATTATCTTACAAGCCGACAGCACCGGAAGTAAAAGTGACAGTACCATCTACCTGTGGTATGATTATTTGACAGGAGATCTCATCGGAAACGGACAATCTATAACAGCAAAAGCGGATATTAATAAAGTGTTTCGCCTCTATGCAGCCGAATGGTTCAACGACAGATATTGCAAGGATAGTAGCTTAGTGACGTTAAACAGGAAGAACACCTTAATTGATCCCCGATTCCCTGAATCCTTTTGTATAAACGACAGTTTTACTGACCTGAGAATATTTATTAAGCATGGTAAAGGATTACTTTATGCCTTGCATAATTCGGTGATTGACAGCTATTATTACAATCCGGCTATCAGTAATATGTTCAACGACAGCATACAGATAACTTTTACCGACTTTTCCACTGCCTGTACCTATGATTCCCTGCTGATTTTTAGCAAGAAAGAAATTCCTGCAGTATATATTTCCAATCAGTATTTTAAAAGCAGCTTTTGTCCGGAATACGGTAAAATAAAACTTTATGGAAACCCCTTTTCGCCAAAATACAGCAAATGGTACGGACCTGTGGATGATTCATCCTTCTTTGATGCCAACACTTCAACGGGTATTTATACTCTCGTTTATGAATACAAAGCCAATAACGGCTGCCTGAACAGGGATACTTTGATTATTTCCATTGGAAAAACAGCCATTAGTATTGACAAATCGGATACAGCTATTTGCTCTGGGAAACATTTTTCTGCAAAGGCAAATGTTGCATTTGCTCAGAAAATGCAATGGATTTATGGTTTGGGCTCTGATGGCTTTATGAACGGAAGTATTTACAATGTCCAAAACACATACGTTCCGGGCGCAGGTGAAAAACTTAAAAGAGGATTTATGTTGTATGCAAAAACCATTGATCCGGTTTGCCCCGAAACATGGGACAGCATAAAGGTGTATATTGCCGCCCAACCCAAAGCGGATTTCTCAGCCGATATGCTGACAGGCAATACTCCTTTAAATGTGCAGTTTAGAGATCAGACAAATATAGCTTATGATTATATCAGCGATTATTTGTGGAATTTTGGCGATGGAGATACTTCCTCCGCAATAAATCCACTCCACCTTTATGCTGACACCGGACATTATTCGGTTTCTTTAAAAGTTGTCAGTGATTATGGCTGTGCCGATTCACTCACCAAAAATAACCTGATTTATGTATATCCGGTTGCTATACCTGAACTTGTAAAAACCAATTTTAAGGTTTATCCCAATCCTTCCCATGATAAAATTTTCATCGAATCAGAAATTGGATTACAAAAAATCAGTCTTTACAATATTACTGGTAAAATCATTTTTGAATCCGATGAAACAGGTTCTCATACTGCTGAATTGACAGGATTACATTTATCGGATGGTTTATATTTACTGAAAATTACTGATTTAGAAAATAATACAGGTATTTTTCATCTTGGTTTTCAATAAAATTAAAATTATTAGTCATGAAAAAACTGAAGTTATTTATGTCCATAATTTCATGGATGTTTATTTTTTTCAGCGCTCGGGGACAATCAAGCATTTCTGCGGGCGAAATTACATGGACAAGTATAGGGAATGACAGCTTCCTTATCAAATTAAGCATTTACAGAGATTGCAATGGCTC
>JAAYUY010000008.1 GCA_012517435.1 Sphingobacteriales bacterium
AGTTCAGGTTAAAATAATAAATATCCTCACAAAGGAGCAGTTTTTAATATGTTGCAAAAATACAAAAAATATGCAGAGCCTGATGAAGAAAAAGAGCAGATTTTGAATTATTGAGCTATTCTCTGCTCTGGTTACTGAGACAAATATTTTTTCCGGTAAAAATCAACAAGCTTTTGAGCTGATGGAAGGTTTTTTTCATTTACAGGAATTTTTAAATCTGAATAAATTTTTGCATTTTTAGAAGAATAATACCATGATTCAAGCGTGAGGACAGTGAGCCCTTTTTTAACTGAAAGCTCAGCATTACTGAAATTGATTCCTTCGTCATAAAGAATGAATACTTTATTACCGGCAACGACAAGATCTTCAAAAAAGAATACCTGTACATCCTGATCGGGTATAACTTCATATTTTCTTTTTTCAGCATAGTTTCTCCCGATACCATACAGAATTGAAAAGGCTATTGAAACCAGAAATGATACAAGAAATCTGCCTTCACGTACAAGCATGAGAAAGGGGGTACCGATTACCACAATCAATATCATTTGAATGATGATGTCTTGTTTACGTTCTGATTTTTCAAAAGTTTTGAATTTCTGCCATTCTGCTGAAGGGATTTTCCATTCATCCAATAGTCCCTGCAATGTGGTGTTCTGATGTATTTTATCCCTGTATTTCGACCATTTCAGGCTGTTTAATATGGTAAGATCCCTTTCACTTTGTGTCCTGATTTTTTTTCTCAGAGTTTTCATGGTCAGCAATACCGCTGTCAGCAGAAAGCCTGATATCACCAAAAAGATGATAAAAAAGGCTGCATCTTCCTGACCGAAACGTAAAAGGCCAAAAACAGCAAAAGCCACAATGGAAATGACTGTTGCCAAAAGAAAATACAGCAAAAAGAGAGAGGTTTTGGGCTTCAACCTTTTAAAAACTTAATTTTCTTAACATTGTAAAGATAAAACTATTCTAAATTTGCTTAAAATTTTTGACTATGAAATCAGCTTTACAATTTACTTTACTAATAGTTTTAGTTGTGTTTTATTTTCAGGCAGACTGCCAGAGTTTGAATTCTCCTGAAAGCGTAGTTTTTGATGCCCCACGCAACAGATACCTGATATCGAATGCCGGAAACGGGACCATACTTGCTTATAATTACAGTACTTACAGTACTTTTGCCAGTGGCCTTTCCTCTCCGAAAGGTATGGTTGTCATTGGCAATTATCTGTATGTGACAGATGTTACCCGTGTAATGGGTTTTAACCTCGTCAATGGTGCTACGGTGATGAACCTGAACATTAACGGAGCTTCTTTTTTAAATGATATTACTACTGATAACAGTCAGTACCTGTATGTCAGCGACATGAACAATAACAATATTATCCGTGTCAATTATAAAAACTATACTTATACTACATTTGCAAGCAGCGGGCTGAACAAACCGAATGGATTACTGTATGATGTTAAAAACAGCCGGCTGATTGTTTGTTCCTATATCAATAATGCCCCTATTCAGAGTGTCAGCCTGTCGAATGGTACGGTTTCGACTATTGTTACTACCTCTTTATCAAATCTTGACGGACTAACGGTTGACGACAGCGGTTATATTTATGTTTCAGCATGGGGAACCAATGCCGTTTACCGTTTCAGTTCTGATTTTACAACCGGACCTGTACTTTATGCCTCCGGATTCAACGGCCCTGCTGACATTTTCTACAATCCCGAGGCAAAAGTTCTTGCCATTCCCGGTATGAACAACAATCAGCTGCATTTTAAGGATATGCTTTATGCCGTCATTAATCCACAGGGGAAAACGGACATTTGCCCAGGAGCTGATGTGTTGCTGAAAACGGCTACTGGCTCTGCGCTTTCCTATGTCTGGAAACTGAATGGGAACGTGGTAGGAACGGTTTCTTCCTACCTGGCCTATCAGCAGGGAAGTTACACGGTAACCATTACCAATCACCTGGGGACCAAAACTTCATCTCCTGTACAGGTTAATTTATACCAGAAACCTCCTGCACCCACCATTCAGATTTATGGCAATGTTTCATTCTGTCTGGGTGACAGTGTTGTACTGGAAGGCCCATCAGGTTATAATTATTTTTGGTCGGATTCGCAAACTACTCAAAAGATAATTGTCAGACAGTCTGGTTCTTATAAGCTAATGGTAATTGATACCAATCAATGCAAAAGCGACTATTCTGCTGAAGTTAAAACTACCCGGCATCCGGCTATCGTCAAGCCGGTCATCAGTTATACCAAAACGGAAATTTGCAGGGGAGACAGTATTATTTTAGAAGGCCCTTCGGGTTATTCCTATATCTGGTCAAATGGAAAAACCACACAGCAGATTATTGTCAAAGACAAGCTGACAGTTTCGCTGATAATTTACGATAACAGTTATTGCCAGAGTTATCCTTCTGATTCTGTTGAGATTATAGTTTATGAGAATCCTCCCAAACCCAAATTAATAGTTTCAGGTAAAACAGAATTCTGCAATGGCGACAGTGTTCTGATTACAGCACCATCGGGTTATAAAAGTTATCTCTGGAACAACAACAGCATCAAGGAATCGCAGTTAGCTTTGGTGAGTGATACCTTTTTTGTCAGGGTAACTGATTCGAATGCCTGTGTCAGCCCAAATTCTGACACAATTATCGTGCTTGTTCATGGCTTACCTTCAAAGCCGGTGATTTCATGGACGAATCAACTCACTTTTTGTAATGGCGACAGCATTGAACTTGCTGCCCCTCCGGGTTATGTCAAATACTTCTGGAACAATCAGGAAGGCAATGAAAAAATAACGGTGAAAGAAACCGACAGCTTTACCCTTTATGTCATTGACAGCAATAACTGCGTTAGCCCTGTTTCGGAAAAGGTCTATACGCTCAGACGTGAAAATCCGGTTAAGCCTCAGATAGTATTTGTTTACGGAAGTAAAATGTTCTGTGAAGGCGATAGTGCTGTTTTATCCACCCACCTGAATTACGTATCTTATTTATGGTCAACAGGGTGGGATAAAAAACAACTGACTGTTAATCAGACGGATACATTATCCGTGAAAGTCTGGGATCAATATGGTTGCTACAATGTTTCTGATGATGTGTTTATCAGTGTCCTGAAAATTCCGGCAAAACCTCAGGTACTTAAGTACAATAAAGACAGTCTTTTCTGTTCGGTTGAAGGAAGCTCCTACAAATGGATTTATAATGGCATGTCTCTCGCATTTACGGGAAGGGTCATTCCGATTTTAGGCGATGGAGCTTACCGTGTCATTGTCTTCAATGAAATTTGCGCTTCTGATACTTCTGAAGTGTATAATTATGTTGCAGGAAGCTTGCAGGAAGATTTGAAGAATCAGCTAATGGTATTCCCAAATCCAGCCATCTCAGTTATCAATATTGAACTGAAAGGCTGGGAAAAAATTTATGCTTACCGTTTGATGGACATTTCAGGAAAAGTAATGTTGGCAAACATATCGGACAAAGCAGCTAATAAATTGATTCTGAATGTTTCTGATTTTCCAAAAGGGATTTATTTTATTGAAATACAGTCGGATAAGAAAAGATTGACCCGAATGTTTATGGTTGATTAAATGAATTTATCCCTGTATTTGGATTTAATTTCATTCACAAGGTTGCGGATGTCCTGTTCCTGATTCCGGTCTGCCACCAGAATAATGTTGTCAGATTCAACAATAATTAAATCACTGACATTGTTGACTGCAAGCAGTTTATCATCTGAAATTTTTATGATGCAATTGGATGCATTACGGGTAAATACATATTTACCTTTTACATGGTTGTTGTTACCGTCTTTTTTAACATATTCAAACAGGGAGTTCCATGTACCGATATCCGACCAGCCGAAGTTCCCGGGCAAAACATATACATTTGATGCTTTTTCCATGATGCCGTAGTCTATCGATACTGAAGTACATTTTGAATAAGCCTTGGCAATTTCTTCTTCTTCCTTTTCGGAAAAATAAATGTCTTTCCCCAAGGAAAAGCATTCATCAACCTCAGGCAGGTGTTTTTTAAATGCCTCCAGAATTGATTTTACGTTCCAGATAAAAATCCCTGCATTCCAGAGAAATTCACCGCTTTTTACAAACTGTTTGGCAATTTCAAGGGGTGGTTTTTCCGTAAAAGTCTTAACTTTATAAATGCCTTCTTCATGATTGGTGTCGTCAAACTGAATGTAGCCGTAACCCGTATCAGGCCGGTTGGGAGTGATGCCCAGTGTCAGCAATATATTTCTTTCCGAAACAAAATTCAGGGATTTTAAAATAGAGTCAATGAATAATTTTTCATTGAGAATCAGATGATCGGAAGGTGAAACAACAATACTGGCCTCAGGATCAGTCTGTGCAATCTTATGAACAGCGTAGGCAATACAAGGGGCGGTGTTGCGGGCAAGTGGTTCTGATAATATTCTGTCAACAGGAATGTCAGGTATCTGATCCCGAATGATACTTACATAATCTTTATTGGCTACGACAAATATGTTTTCTTTTGGACAAACCTGCAGAAAACGGTCATAGGTTGACTGAAATAAGGTTTTTCCGGTGTTCAGAACATCTAAAAACTGTTTGGGATATTTTTGCTTGCTTAGTGGCCAGAACCGGCTGCCTACTCCACCGGCCATAATGACTGTATAATAGTGAGAAATCATGAATTGAAAAAATTTTTTCAGTCTGCAAAAATAAGCCCCTCTTTTGTTTTTATCAGTCATGATAAAGTTTTTTTTTATTGCCGCGAGATGGGCTTTTTACTTAATTTGAAACTCCAAAAAATCGCCTAATCTGATTATTTTTAAAGGTTTTTTGTGTAATGATCAAGCAGGAAGTAATAGAAAGCATTTTATCGGTTGTCAGGATTGAAGAAGTCATAGGGGAGTTTGTCAGTCTGAAAAAGGCTGGAAATAACTACAGGGGTCTTTGTCCTTTTCACAGCGAAAAAACGCCTTCTTTTTATGTTTCTCCGGCAAAGGAAATTTATAAATGCTTTGGTTGTCAGCGGGTTGGAAATGCGGTCAATTTCCTGATGGAACATGAGAAATATACCTATCCCGAAGCACTGAAATATCTTGCTGCAAAATACAACATTCCTGTTGAAGAAACCTTTACCTCTGAAGAAGCAAAAAAAGAAAAAGAAGAGCAGTCAAGCATTTTCATCATCCTGAATTATGCACAGCAATTTTTTCATGATTATTTGCTGAACACAGAAGAAGGTGTTTCAAAAGGTCTTGAATATTTCAAAAGCAGGGGCATTACCCATGAAACCATCAAAATATTTGGGCTTGGGATGAGCCCTTCTGAGAAAGACCTTTTTACCCGGAATGCCCTTCAGAATGGTTATCTTGAAAAATATCTCATTGACTCGGGAATGTCGGTTAAAACGAATGACGGACGTTTAATCGACAGGTTCAGGGAAAGGGTTATGTTCCCGATTTATTCCATCACAGGCAGGGTGCTGGGCTTTGGTGGAAGAGTACTTGGAAAGGCCACCAATGAGGCAAAATACATCAATTCTCCCGAAACACCCATTTTCAGTAAAGGAAAAAATCTTTACGGGCTCAATCTGGCAAAAAACAGCATCCAGAAAAACGATAAATGTTATCTCGTTGAGGGTTACACCGATGTGATTGCACTTTATCAGCAGGGATTTGATAATGTGGTCGCTTCTTTAGGCACCAGCCTGACCGAAGATCACACCCGCCTGATAAAAAGATACACCAACAACCTGACTTTCATCTTTGACGGTGATGAAGCCGGAATTAAAGCCTCCCTGAGAGGAATTGATATTGCCCTGAAAGAAGAAATCAACACACGGATTATTGCATTGCCGGAAAATGAAGACCCTGATAGCTTTACCAAAAAGTTTAATGTAAACGATGTCAGGCTGTTTTTTAAAAAAAATGAGACTGACTTTATTTTATTTAAAACACGGTTTTTATTCGGGAACAAAACGGATGAGCCTCTGAAAAAAGCAGAAGTTGTCAGGAATATCATTAAATCTATCATTCAGATTCCGAATTTCATTACCCGCAGCAATTATATTAAAGAATTGAGTTATGAACTCAGTATAGAAGAAGATATCCTCTACAGGGAACTGAATGCACAGCTTTCAGCTCAAAAAACAACGGTTTCGGTTAAAAAAAGTGCTCCGGCAGAAACCACACAAACCCAGGAACTGCAAAAACATTTGAGTAGCACAGTATCAGAGCAGGAAAAAAATATCATCAGGCTTCTGATTGCTGCCGGAAACATGGATTACAATGCTCTGGTAAAATGTGCCGACATTATTTTTGACCATATTTCTGATACGAAATGGGAAATTCCCGAGTATGAGAATATTTACAATTACTTTTTTTCTTACAGACAGGAAAAGAAAGATTATCCCGATATCAAACATTTTATTCATCATCCCGACAAAACGTTTCAGCAGATAGCCGCTGAAGTTAGTTTTATTGATAAAGGTATCAGCGAAAACTGGTCGAAAAAAACGGGCAGGGAAGTGCCTGTCAGCTTTAATTTTAAAAGTGAAATTGATTCAGCACTCAAACATTTTACCTTGAGAAAATACCAGTCGATGCTGAAAGAAAATGCAAAGAAACTCAGAGAAAAAAAACTGACAGTTGAAGAAGAGCAGCATTATCAGGAAGTTCAGAAAGCCATTCAGGAATTATTGGTCAGGCTAACCTCAGAATTAGGAGTGGTTATTTTTTAAGTGGAAACAAAAAAAGGGAGGCCAACGGCCTCCCTTTAGAATATGAAGCATGGAGATTAATTATCTCAGCAGGGTAACGGTACCGGAGTACTTATAGTCAGCGCCATCGAGTCCTTTGAGCTTCATGATGTAAACATAAACGCCCATGGGACATTTTTCAGGGCTGTTGAGGTAAGTACCTGGCCAGCCATGCGTAGCATAGTCGTGG
>JAAYUY010000009.1 GCA_012517435.1 Sphingobacteriales bacterium
ATTTTCAAAGTATAGTACCCGGGGCGGGAATCGAACCCGCACAGCCTTTGGGGCCACAGGATTTTAAGTCCTGCGTGTCTACCTATTCCACCACCCGGGCAAGAAAAAAAGAACGAACAAAAATACCGAAGTGAAGGAAAGAAAGAAGGCAGGCACAAAACAAATGAACCCGCACATAAAGTCCTGCGTGCCTGCCTGCCGACAGGCAGGTCTACCTATTCCACCACCCGGGCAAGAAAAAAAGAACGAACAAAAATACCGAAGTGAAGGAAAGGAAGAAGGCAGGCACAAAACAAATGAACCCGCATAAAGTCCTGCGTGCCTGCCTGCCGACAGGCAGGTCTACCTATTCCACCACCCGGGCAACACGTTTAAGAACGATCATAAAAAAAAGCAAGCCTTTGCTTGCTTTTGAGCGGGAAATGGGATTCGAACCCACGACCCTAACCTTGGCAAGGTTATGCTCTACCCCTGAGCTACTCCCGCAGTTTTTTTGAGGCCACAAAAGTAAATTGTTTTTCTGATTTGATGAAAAATTTTTTAAATTTTTCTGCATTGTTGAAAATACTGATAAAATTATTTTGACATGATATTCACTTCTGACTATAATTGTACCTTTGCAAAAAGTTTAATGTGATGATGCTACACGATTATGCAGGTTGGATTGGAACACCTGAAATTATTATCATTTTTGCGGCTCTCCTGCTTTTGTTTGGCGGGAAAAAAATACCCGAACTCATGAGAGGTATTGGAAGAGGTATCCGTGAATTTAATCAGGCAAAAGAAAAAGTAAAATCCGAGATTGAGGAAGGCATGAAAGGAGAGCCTGTAAAAGAGGAAAAAACGAAAAATTCTGAAAAAGACGATTGATTTCTGAATTTTGGAATAAGGCCATTGTCCCGTTTTGCCGACTCAGGCAGTTTCTTTTTTATGTCTATCTGTTTTTACCCTTCTTTTCTTTTTCACAGATTTCATTGATTAACAAGGTAAGTGATTCAGTTCAGACCGCACTGATCCGCGAACCTATTGACAATTTGATGAACGAGTGGTTCGTCAGCAGGATGATGGTTGACTCAAATGTAGCTCATTTAAACAAATACGGTTTTAAACCAGGCTATATCCCTGTATATGATGATTCGGTTTACATTCAACGCCTGAAAAATCTGCAAAGCCCGATACCACTCACTTACAATAAATATGTCAGGCGATATATTGAGCTTTATACCATTGAAAAAAGAAAACAGGTGGAAACCATGCTGGGGCTGGGATATTATTATTTCCCTGTTTTTGAAGAAGAGTTACATAAAAAAGGACTTCCGCTTGAGCTGAAATATATTCCTGTCATTGAATCGGCCTTAAACACACACGCTGTATCCCGAAGCGGGGCAACTGGTCTCTGGCAGTTTATGTATGCCACCGCACGCATGTATGACCTGAAAATTACTTCATGGGTGGACGAAAGACGTGATCCATTTAAACTCACTGAAAAAGCTGTTGAGTATTTTGATGATTTATACCATATATTTGGCAACTGGCTGTTTGCCATAGCCGCTTACAATTGCGGTCCGGGTACTCTAAACAAATGCATCATACAATCAGGGTATAAAACTGATTTCTGGGAGGTTTTTCCTTATCTGCCTCAGGAAACGCAGGGCTATGTACCGGCTTTTATCGCTGCCAATTATGTCATGAATTATTACATCGAGCATAATTTATATCCAAAAAACATCTATAATCCCGGACTTCTTGATACCATTCAGATCAGGAAAAGACTGAAGTTTGAGGTTATTGCCAGGGCACTTCAGATACCCGTTGAAGTAATCAGGGAATTAAATCCCCAGTATATGAAAGACGTTATTCCCCAGTCAGTTACCGGTGATTATTATGTCTTACGCCTTCCCCAGCAGAAAGCAGCCCTGTTTTATGCCCATCAGGACAGAATTTACCGTTATCAGGAATACCTCGACAGCAAGGAAAATGACAATCAGGTATATATTTCCCCAAAGACTTCAAATGAAAGTAAATCAAACGAAAACAGCTATATTTTAATAAAATATACCGTCAAAAAAGGCGATTATCTCAAACAGATAGCGGAGTGGTATGATTGTACCGAAAATGATCTGCTGAGGTGGAATAAAGAGGCAGCCAATGGCATACATCCCGGGCAGATACTCAACATTTACGTATTGACCGAAAAAGCCGAACATTATCAAAAGATCAACGACATGACGTTTGAGCAAAAACAGGAAATGATCGGGAAGAAAGTCAAGCAATCTGCTGAATTTCATTATTATACCGTTCAGGAAGGGGATACCCTCTGGTCAATTGCCAAAAAATATCCGGGCATTACACCTGATGAAATACTTGAAACCAATCAGATTGAATCAGGAAATATCAAACCCGGTCAGACCCTCAAAATAAAGAAAAAAATATAAACCTCGATGAAAGAAAAGTTAATCACACTTTTAATCTTGTCATTTCTCATTTTCTCAGCTTCAGCTCAGGTGAAAAAGATTCTGCTTGAAGAAATGACTACCACTTTATGCGGATTTTGTCCACCAAAATCAATTGATTTAGAGCGTCTTGCTGATACTATTCCCGAAGCGGTGGTTGTGGTGCATCATGCAGGATTCGGAAAAGATGCCATGACCAATGCCCCGGCAACGGCTTTTGCTGGCGCCTTTTCCCCGGGTCATTTCCCCTCCATGACCATCGACAGAATAAAATTCGACAGTGCTCCGGGTTATTATACCAAATATGTAGGGGTTTCGATGATGGCTTTCAAATGGGCTGATACTGTTCTGGCTATCCTGAAGCGGACAACACCAGAGGCAACAGTCAGCATTGAAAAAAGTTATAACTCCTCCAAAAGAGAAATTACCGGACAGGTGAAAGTGAAATTTCTCAAAAAACCTGAGCCGGGAGACCTGAGAATAAACCTCTATGTGCTGGAAGACAGCGTGACAGGAGATACCGGCAAATACGATTATGACCAGAAAAACTATATCACCAATGACTCAAAGTATCCCGAACTTATTGGAAAATCAGTCATTTATTATAAAGCGCATAATGATGTGGTCAGGGAGGCTCCTCTGGGCAACTGGGGGGCAGCTGGCGTCATTCCTGCTGATCCGTCTGTGGGTGTTGTTTATTCCAAAGATTTTACCTGTCAGTTGCCTGTAAAATATGATACCCTGAAGGGAAGGGAAGTTTTTCCTGATAAAATCTATCTGGTGGCTTTTGTGTCTTATTACGACAGTGATACATGGAAAAGAAGGGTTTTGAATGCAGAGAAAGTTAATCTGATGAAACCCTCTGCTTTGGAAGAAAATGAACTTTCGAACTCTTTTGGGCTTAAAATATATCCAAATCCGGCCAGAAATGCTTTTACATACTTGAATTTCAACCTTTTATCCTCAGAAAAACTTGAAGCTGCCATGTATGATATGCAGGGGAAAAAAATAGCCACATTGATCAATGATTTCATTGAACAGGGAAATTATACCTTGAAAATCAATACCTCTCTTTTGCCAGCCGGGATGTATATCATCACGATGGTGTCGGAGACATCGTCAGCTTCAGTGAAGATGAACGTCTTACACTAAAGGTTTTTCGCATAGCATAAAATCGAGCTGACGTTTGGGGAGATTGGCTTCAACTACTTTAATCCACACTGTTTGCCCCAGAGTGAAGGTCTTTTTGCTGTTATATCCGGTCAGACGGTAGTTGAATTCATCAAACTGATAAAAATCTTCATCTATTGAAGAAGCTGTCACAAAGCCTTCGCATTTATTTTCAATAATTTCAACGAAAAATCCACCATCGATGACTCCACTGATAATTCCTTCAAAACTTTGTCCGATTTTATCCAGCATAAATTCAACCTGCTTGTATTTTATGGAAGCTCTGTCGGCCTGCTCTGCATTGACTTCCCTTTCTGAAGATACGATACATTTTTCTTTCAAGGATTCATAAGTTTCAACAGGGGGTTGATTTTCAAGTATTTCTGAAAGAATACGGTGAACCATCAGGTCGGGATACCTGCGGATTGGGGATGTAAAGTGGGTATAGGTATTGAAAGCCAGTCCATAGTGCCCGATGTTTTTCGGGGAATATGCTGCTTTTGCCATGGTGCGTATGGCCAGCGATTCCAGAAAGTTTTGTTCTGGTTTCCCTTCAATTTTTTCGAGTAAACTATTTAATGATCTGGCCAAAGCAAGATTATCGGAGTTGTCTATTTCGTGCCCGAATTTTTTTGCAATACGTTTAAATTCTGCGATCTTCTCAAAATTTGGGGCTTCATGAATGCGGTAAACAAAGTCTCTTTTACTTTTTTCAGCAAATTCTGCCACTTTTCTGTTAGCCAGCAACATCAGGTCTTCAATGAGTTGATGAGAGGCAAGACGTGCTTTTTTGGTAATTTCAAGCGGTTTTCCCAGATGATCAAGCGTAAACTGAACCTCATCGGTTTCGAAACTGAATGAACCGTTTTCGTATCGTCTTTTCCTGAGTTTTTCGGCTATATCATTCAGAATCTTCAATTCATCATAATATTCTCCTTCCTGATTGTCGAGGATTTTCTGGACTTCTTCATAATTGAACCTGCGGCACGAATGAATAATGGTTTTGCCTATCCACTGACTGATGATGTCGGCTTTTTTGTTCATGGTAAAAACTGCGGAAAAGCAAAGCTTGTCTTCATTTGGGCTTAGCGAACACAAATGATTTGATAATCTTTCCGGCAACATGGGTACTGTCCGGTCAACCAGATATACTGAAGTTCCGCGTCTGTAGGCCTCTTCGTCTGTTTTTGTTCCTTTTTTTACATAATGAGAAACGTCAGCTATATGAACCCCTATTTCATAGTTTTCATCAACATGCCTGAAACTGATGGCATCGTCAAAATCCTTGGCATCTTCCGGATCGATAGTGATGGTAAAAACATTTCTGAAATCTCTTCTTTTGCTGATTTCTTCTTCCGTAATCTGAGCATCAATATTTTCAGCATCGGTGATGACTTCCTCAGGAAAAACATAGGGAAGTCCGAATTCTTCAAGGATCGCATGCATCTCAGTTTCATGTTCTCCGGCTTTCCCCAGAATTTTAATAACTTCCGCAACCGGACTTTTGGCTCCTGCAGGCCAGTCTTTCAGTCTGACGACCACTTTTTCACCGTCTTTCGCACCATTCAGTTTATCGGGTGGAATAAAAAAATCGTTATGTATTTTATGACTGTCAGGAATGACAAATCCGAAACCTGTCGTAACTTTCAGTAATCCAACAAATTCAGTGCGTTTGCGTTCGACTATTTCCACGACTGCTCCTTCCATTCGCTTTCCTTTGGGTTCTCTGAAAATGGTAATTTTAACCTTGTCGCCACTGATAGCATTGCCGGTATTTTTTACCGAAATGAAAACATCTTCCTCAAGTTCAGGACAACTGACAAATGCATAACCATGACGGGTGATTTCGATATATCCCTCGAGGAATTCTTTTTTCCTTGGCATGAAGGTGTAACGGTAGGGCTCAGCCTCTCTCAGTTTTTTTGAGGCGACCAGATCGGAAAGAACGCGCTGAAGCTTTGAAATATCCTTTTGGGAAGTCATTTGCATACGTGAAGAAAATTGCTTGACATTCAATGCTTTACCATTATTTTCCTGTAAAATGTCAAAAATGGCTTTGCGAATTTCTTCTGTGCTGAAACGTTTGGCTTTTGACTTATTGTTTTTTTTGTTGTGATGTGTCATATAGTCGATGGTCTGAATTATACTCAAAAATACAGCCATATTTGTGACTGTATTTTAATGTGATGATAAATAAAATTGAATAGGATGGCCGATGTAAGTTGAAAAAACTTGCTGCAAGCTGTCTATTGCTGTAATAAATCATGAAGATATGATCGTTTTTACTTTTTACGGTTAAGCAAAACATATATCACGTTAAACAAATATCCGGAACATCCTGTCTGAAAAAATTAATTCACACAAAATCAAGTGAATTAAATTAATCTGTTTACCTTTGCCGCCTGATAAAAAGTGAAAAATTATGTATTTAACAAAAGAAGAGAAGATTTCAATTTTTGAGAAGTATGGGAAAAATGCTGCCAATACAGGTAGCCCTGAGAGTCAGATTGCGCTATTAACAGCAAGAATCAATCACCTGACGGATCATCTGAAAGTTCATAAAAAAGATTACAGCACACAAAGAGGTTTGCTACGTCTTGTCGGACAACGCAGAAAATTACTAAACTACCTGATTGACAGAGATATAACACGTTACAGGCAGATTATTAAAGACCTGAATATCAGGAAATAACACTCACATTTTCCTTCTCTCATCATTTATTTAAAGTAAAAATATGTCATTATCAAATCCGGTTAGTATTCAGGTAGTTTCAGGAAATCAGAACAGTATCATCCTTGAAACGGGGAAGCTGGCCAAACAAGCCGATGGCTCTGTCATGCTGAAATATGGCAACACCATGTTGCTCGCAACAGTTGTTTCTCCAAAAGATTTCAAAGAAGGGGTTGATTATCTGCCACTTCAGGTGGAATATCAGGAAAAATATGCTGCCAGCGGACGTTTTCCGGGTGGTTTTCTGAAAAGGGAATCCCGCCCTTCCAATCATGAAATATTAATTTCCCGCCTGGTTGACAGGGCATTGAGACCTTTGTTCCCTGATAATTATTATGCTGATATTCAGGTGATTATCACCTTGTTCTCCAGCGATGAAAACGTTATGCCCGACAGCCTTGCCTGCCTGGCTGCTTCAGCTGCTGTGTCAATTTCTGACATTCCTTTCAACGGGCCTGTTTCGGAGGTCAGAGTAGCAAAAATAAACGGAGAATTTGTTATCAATCCGGGTATTACAGAGCTGAAAGATGCGACACTCGACATCATCGTAGCCGGAACAGAAAAAGACCTGAACATGGTCGAAGGTGAAATGAAAGAAGTCAGTGAGAATGAAATGGTTGAAGCACTCCGGCTGGCTCATGAAACCATCAAACTTCAGTGCCGTGCTCAGAAAGAGTTTGCTGAACTTTGCGGAAAACCAAAAAGAGAATTTCCGCTACCTGAAGAAGATGAGGCTATAAAAGCAAAAATGCTGGATATTTTTCCTGCAAAAATTCTTGAAACTGCCAAAGCTTTTCTGCCTAAAAAAGAAAGACAGGCCGCATTTGATACCATGTTCGATGAGTTCATGGAATCTCTTACTGATGAGGAAAAGGAAAAAGAAGCCATTGTTAAACGTTATTTCGATAAAATTAAAAAAGATACTATCCGTAAGTTCATGCTTGATCATCAGGTCAGGCTTGACGGCAGAAAATTTGATGAAATCAGGCCGATTGAATGTGAAGTAGATTACCTGCCTTCGGCTCATGGGTCTGCCTTGTTTACAAGAGGTGAAACGCAGGCACTGGCTACAACTACCTTAGGCAACAAACTGGCAGAGCAACTGATTGACGGAGTTATTTTCCAGCATTACGAAAAATTTATTCTTCATTATAATTTCCCTGCTTTTTCAACAGGAGAAGCCAAGCCTTTGAGGGGCCCCGGCAGGCGCGAAATCGGTCACGGCAATCTTGCCCTCAGGGCACTGAAACAAGTTATGCCGGATGAAGAAAACAATCCTTACACTGTCAGGGTGGTTTCGGATATTCTGGAGTCAAACGGATCCTCTTCCATGGCTACCGTATGTTCCGGATGCCTTTCTCTGATGGATGCAGGGGTGAAAATTACCAAACCTGTTTCAGGTATTGCCATGGGACTGCTGGTGGATGACGAAGGGCGTTATGCCATTCTTTCCGATATTTTAGGAGACGAAGACCACCTTGGAGACATGGATTTCAAGGTATGCGGTACAGCAGATGGTATTACTGCCTGTCAGATGGATATCAAGGTAGATGGACTTTCTTACGAGGTTTTGGCAGAAGCGCTTGAACAGGCTAAGCGTGGGAGATTGCACATTCTCGAAAAAATGACAGCTGTCATGCCGGCTCCACGTGAAGATTACAAACCTCATGTCCCGCGTATTGAAAAAATCAGGGTGGACAATGAGTTTATCGGTGCCATTATCGGACCTGGTGGTAAAAACATTCAGCAACTCCAGAAAGACACCAATACAGAAATTGTCATAGAAGAAGCTGAAAACGGAGACGGAATCGTAGAAATTACTTCCAAAGACAAGGAATCGATGGAAAAAGCCATCAATGCCATCATGGCCATTGCAGCCAAGCCGGAAGTCGGAAAGGTTTATCATGGAAAAGTTAAAGCCATCATGGATTATGGAGCATTTATCGAGTTTCTGCCCGGTAAAGACGGCTTACTTCATATTTCTGAATATTCATGGGAAAGAATACAAACCCTTGCCAATTTACTGAAAGTTGGCGACATGATTGACGTGCAGCTTTCAGGTATCGATCC
>JAAYUY010000010.1 GCA_012517435.1 Sphingobacteriales bacterium
AGAGGACTCAGAATTACATGAACTTTCTTATCATTGTCCCGGCAGTGTCTTCAAAATTTACACTGCTGCAACATTTAGATTAGGCCCTTTTATACACAATGCTCACCACAGTCTTGTCATTTCCACCCATGTTTACGGATAGTCCGTAAGGTTTTTCGGGTTTGATTTCGATCTGTGCTGCTCCGGCTTTTCCGGTAAGCTGTTCCCAGATTGTAACTGCCTGATGAACTCCTGTAGCACCTGTCGGATGCCCCCAGCCGATTAATCCTCCCGTTGTGTTGAAAGGAATGCTGCCGTTTCGGGCAGTTTCACCTTTAGCCACAAACTCAGGTCCTTTTCCTCTTTCAGCAAATCCTATGGCTTCGGTAGCCATGATACCGGCAATGGTAAAACAATCGTGTGTTTCGACTGTTGCCAGCTGGTCTTTGGTAATACCTGCATCACCAAGTGATTGACGTACAGAAGCCATTGTGCATCTCAACTCAGTAGGCTCTGGCGGAAATTCAGTGATATTGTCAACAGCCTGGGCAAAACTGATAATTTCAACTGCTTCAGATTTTGGAATACCAATGCGTTTTAATCCTTCTTCTGAAACCACTGCAATAGCGGAGCATCCATCAGAGACCTTGCTGCAATCAAATACATTCAGATGATCAGTAAAAGCCTTGGGATTAGGTTCCGTTAATCCGAGGGCTATCAGGTCGTCCACTTTGTTTTCATATTCCTGAGCGGTGGGGCAGAGGCGGGCATTTTCAATGCAGTTTTTAAACCATGTTGCCATGCCGAGGCGGGTATAATCTCTGCCATATTTTTCAAAATACGCACCAGCACGGTCGCTGAATTCACCAGGGAAATAAAAGGCATGGCCGTTTTTACGCATGGCGTAATGGCCTGCACCTGCCAGAATATCAGCACCATAAATGGCTTTGACCGTGTTTTGAACCTCAATCCCCATAGCCAAAACAACGTGAGCCGTTTCGGCAAGTACGGAACGGATAGCCGTTACCAGAGCAAGGCCTCCTGAAGCGCAGGCTCCTTCGACCCGGATACTGGGTTTATAGCGTAATCCTTCATCGATGTAAGCAGCAAACGCACCTAAATGAGCCTGACGATTGAAGCGTGAGGCCATAAAGTTGCCGATAACAGTTTCATCGACATTTCCGGCACCGCCTATTTTTGCCAATACTGCCTGACCGGCTTCTTTCAGATAATGTTCCAATCCCGGACGTTCTTTTTTCGGATTGAATTCTTTACGTCCTGTGCCCATAGATATTGTGTTATATCCGGCAACCATGTATACTTTTTTTCTAAGTTTCATAAGGTTAATTTTTAAATTTTACTTTTCTTATTATTATTTGAGTTCGAAATGCGGAGTTCGGAGTGCGAAGTCGTTTCACAATCCTGAAAATCTGCTTTTCCTGATTTATTAAAGTTATTATTCTTTTTAGCAGTAAAGGCAGAAGCCGCAAATATTGCCGTTAATTCAGTTCCTTCTTTATGCATTTTGGTAAATATTGATTCTGGAATATACGCTGATTCAAATAATAATTCAAACCAGTAACATGATTCATCAGCTTCCTCCTCGCAAATTGTAATCCTTGAAATAAAATCAGCGCTGGATCTGGTTCTGCAAGATGAACGATAATTTGCTCCAACAGAAGTACCAGATCTAAGTAATTGATGACCTATTATTTTACAGGTGTCATTTTTAGGTAGTGTTTCAACTACTTTAATAACATCCAAAGAAAATTTCTTTGTTCTGTCTTTTAAATTGTCATACTTATTACTCATAATTTATTATTTCATTTCGCAATTTTCTTCATCATTTCGCACTCCGAACTTCTTACTTCGCACTATAAAAAATTATTGATTGGTCCATAAGCATGATAAAAACCCGTCATCAAAACGGTGTTCACATCTTCAAGGCTGTTGGCTACCTTGTCGTTAAAGAGTTTTTCACCAATAGCTTTTGAGTTCAGGTGATAGGCTTTTGCCAGCTTTGCACCGTTGCTTTCCATGGATTTCAGCCCGGCAAAATATTCGGCCAGAACTGTGTCTTTCTTCTTGTTAAAATTAACAGATTTCCATGGTTTCCATGAAGACGGCATTTCTCCGAGCCATGCATCGCATTTTGCCTGAAATTCAGCAAAAGGAACGTATGCTTTCTTTTCCATATCATAAACTGCAACAGAGCCTCCTTTTTCATATTTCAGAAAGCCATCTTTCTGGGCACCAGAAGAGAACTGTCCACCCAAAACTCCCAGCTCAATCATTTTGTCGAGTACATCGCTGTGAAGATCTTCATCTTTCAGATGCGGATTCATCACGCTCATAATGTAGGAGCAAACATCAATACCAACATAATCAATAAGCTGAAAGATTCCCATCGGCCTGATGAGGTAATCCTGAGTAACTTTATTGATACAATAAACGGCTTCTACCCAACTCATTTCCTTTGTCAGTTTTTCAGCTTCGTTAATGCCATAAAGTGCATCACGCATGAAATGGCCATTACCTATAAAGCCTGCAAAATCGTTGGAAGGAACGGCTATTTTCTTCAGCCGCTTAATGTACTCATAAGCAAAATTGTTCACTTCATCCTGAGTTTTCTCAGCACGGATAACCTCAACCAGCTTTTGTACAGCAGGAGGATTATAAAAATGAACCCCTAAAATTCTTCCCCCCAAACCTGCTTCATTATCGAGTTGAGTAATTGGTATGGAGGAAGTATTGGTATAGTACCATGGTTGATTAGGATTATTTTTTTCAATGGTGCTGAAAATTTTAATTTTTAAGGCCGGATCTTCCTTGATAGCCTCAAAAATAAGAGAACAATCATAAGCAACCTCAATGCGTGTTACCGGTCTGATAATATTCATGACATCAAACACATATTGGTCGATGATGTCATAGTTTTCAACCAGATCGGCTCTGTCGGCATAGACTTTACGAAGTTGGACAGCTTTCTTTTCAGCAGCTTTCACTACCTGAGTCTTGATATAAATCATCAGGTCGGAAAGGGCTTTTGAGGAAATGTCCACCGCATAGAGCGCAAATGTTTTATCTTTATTTTCGGGCATCAGGCTCAGGTCGGCCATCTCGAGGGCAGTCAGCAGCAGTATGCCACTCCCCATTTTACCGGCAGCACCCAGTACCGCCACGTTCTGTAATCGTTCTGTGTAATTCATATTTATTTGATTCAAGATTTAAAATAATTTCGGATTTCGGATTGAACAAAATTTCGGATTGCATTGATTTCGGATAAAAATAATTTCGGATTTCGGATTGAACAAAATTTCGGATTGCATTGATTTCGGATAAAAATAATTTCGGATTTCGGATTGAACAAAATTTCGGATTGTATTGATTTCGGATAAGCACATCCCTGTGGGATAGCGACAAAATTGAGAATTGAAGGGAATTAAAGATTGAACAAAATTATTTACAAGCTTATTGCTTAGCCGGGTTGAGATAATTAATGATTTCATAATTTAATATTTAGTTGATTTGGAGGTTTTTCCACTGGCAGTAAATATTGCTGTTAGCTCCTCTGCTTCTTTATGCAATTTGTTGAGAATTTCTGAATCTATACAATTTAATTCAAAAAGCAATTCCAGCCAATAACAGCATTCATCAGCTTCTTCTTCAACTATTGCAATTTTTGAAATAAAATCGGCTTTTGATCTTGCTCTGCATGCTGATCTGTAGTTAGCTCCGACAGAGGTTGCAGCACGAATTAATTGTTTTGTGATTGTATTCGTTGATGTTTTGTATGGTAAATCTTCAACAGATATTATCACATCAATCGCAAATTTTTTTGTTCTTGCTTTCAATAATTCTGCTGTTATCATAGTATCGATTTTTTATCTCATTCAGTTTGCAATCAGCAATCCGAAATTCAAAATCCGCAATTCGCAATTCATATCACCAGTTTGGTTTCCTTTTTTCCAAAAACGCCTTCATTCCTTCTTCCCCTTCGCTGCCGGGGCCAAAGAGGGTTCCGAACTGTTGTGCTTCAAGTTCAAAACCTTCTTTAAGTGGTAGTTCCCATGCAGCACGAGCAACTTTTTTTACTTTCTTTACAGCCTGAGGGCCTTTGGAAGCAATCAGCCGTGCCAGGCGCATGACCTCTTCCATCAGCATTTCCGGCTCAACGACCTTTTGAACCAACCCAATCCTTAAGGCATCTTCAGCAGTTATCATTTCTCCGGTCATCAACATAAAAAGGGCATCTGCCATGCCTACCAGCCTTGGCAGACGTTGTGTGGCAGCATAACCGGGAATTAATCCGAGATTAACCTCCGGCTGACCAAATTTGGCTTTGGTACTGGCAATTCTGAAATCGCAGCCCATGGCAAACTCAAGTCCTCCGCCCAGTGCAAAACCATTGATGGCTGCAATGACAGGGATGTCGAGCAATTCAAGGCTTCTGAAAGTATTTTGCCCGAGACGCGAAAAAGCAGAGCCTTCTTCGGGTGTCATATTCACCATTTCCGCTATATCAGCCCCTGCCACAAATGCTTTTCCTTCTCCGGTGATAATCAATACTTTAATTTCAGGATTGTTTTTGATTTTTGCCACTACATCATCCACCTCGTTAAAAACTTTTGTGTTTAATGCATTCAGGGCATTAGGTCGGTTGACGGTCAGGATTCCTATATTGTCAACAACCTCAAATTTTATCACTTCATAGTTCATAGTTTGTGATTAATTTTGGTCTTACGAAAAAACAGTTTACAAAGTTTTGATGTCAAAAATAAAACTTTGTTTTGAATTGAAAAATGATTTTAGCCGGATTACAGTTTTTTTTCAATGCATTTTATTTCAGAAAATTTAAGAGGATTTTTACAAATGTCTCAGGATCGTCAGCATGCAGCCAATGTGTAGCTTCGGGCATGATTTCGAGTTTTGCCTGCGGAAAATATTTTTTTACTGATTCAAATTCTTCTGGAAGAATATAATCTGATTTTCCGGCTTTGATAAACAGAACAGGAGCATTGACCTGAGCGGAAAAATGAATGTTTTCCATCAAGTTCATGTATTCTCTCATCAAAACATCAGCATTGAATTTCCAGCGGATACATGACTGGCCGTCAAAAGAAAGATTTTTAAACAGAAACTGAAGGATTCTTTGATTGGGAACCAGTTCACTCAGTTTCTTTTCTGCCAGCCTGCGGTCAGAAAAACTGCAATTTCTCAGGCTTTGAATGGCTTCAAAAACCATGGTATGATCGTCAGTTATCCGCTCATATTCTTTTGGAAATATATCAGCAATGACAAGTGATTTAATATAACCGGGGTATAAAGTGGCAAACTGCATGGCTGTTTTTCCACCCATGGAGTGCCCAAGTAGATGGGCTGAATAAATATTTTGTTCCTGCATAAAGTCGAGCAGGTCGCGTGCCATCAGCAGATAATTATGGTCTTCAGAATGAGGGGATTTGCCATGATTTCGCTGGTCAATCAAAAAAACTTCAAATTTATCTGACAATTTTTTAGCAATACTCATCCAGTTGTCGAGCATGCCAAAAAGTCCGTGAAGTATAATCAACGGGTCTCCATGTCCTAACTGCCTGAAATTTAATTCCATAAGAGTTTGTTGTGGTCTGGCAAAATTACTTTAATTCAGGCAGAGAATTTGCCTTCAACGATAAAAATTTAACCTTATGAACTATTATATCAGTAAGACGGTCAACTTGCCATTTGATAAAACAGTTGAAAAAGTTACCAATGACCTGAAAAAATATGGTTTCGGTATTGTAACCACACTGGATGCCGATAAAGTATTGAAAGAAAAGATTGGAGCAGAGCTGAAACCATACAAAATTCTGGGAGCCTGTAATCCGAATTTTGCCTATCAGGCTATCACCAATGAACCAATGATTGGAACACTTCTTCCCTGCAATGTGCTTGTCAGATATATTTCTGAAAATCAAACTGAAGTGGCGGCCATCAACCCAATAAGTATGTTTTCGCTTATTGGTAAAGCTGAATTTGAACCCATTGTCAATCATGTTCAGACCGCTTTTGAAGAGTTGATCGAACTCCTGTGAGTGAGATTGATTCTATAGATTTGCAGGCATGAAGAATTATTCATTTTATCTGTTAACATTCATTCTTCTGAGTTTTTCAGCTTTCAGCCAAAACCAGATAGTAAAAGCTGTTAAGACAAATGAAAGAATAAAAATTGACGGAATAGCTGAACGTGCATGGAATGATGCTCCTGAATATAGAGGTTTTTCCCAGTATGAACCCTATAATGGCTCAAAAGCTTCACTGGAAACAAGTGTACGATTCCTGTTTGATAATGATGCATTATATGTTTTTGCAAAGATGTATGATCCTGCCCCCGACAGTATCATGAAAGAACTTTCGAAGCGTGATGAAATTGACAATGTAAATACAGATATTTTCGGACTGATACTGCTGCCTTTTAATGACAGACAAAATGCTTTTGTTTTTAAGGTTTCTGCTTCGGGCGTTCAGTCAGATGTCAGGATCAACAATGAAAATGAGGATGAGAACTGGAATGCCGTATGGATGAGTGCGGTTAATATTGGTGATTCCGGATGGGTGGCTGAGCTGAAAATTCCATATTCTGCCATACGCTTTCCCAAAAAGGAAATACAGGAATGGGGGGTGAATGCATGGCGGCATATCAGGAGATACAGGGAATGGAACAGTTTACATTTTGTCAACAACAACCAGAACAGTCTGATCAGCGAATCTGCATTGCTCACAGGAATTGAAAACATTAAGCCTCCTTTGCGGCTATCATTATTTCCCTATGTTTCCGCTTATCTTGAAAAAAGTCCCGGAAATGAAAAATTTGGTTTTAATTTTAACTATGGAGCCGATATTAAATATGGCATCGATGAAAGTTTTACACTCGACATGGTGTTAATCCCTGATTTCGGGCAGGTTGAATCGGATGAAGTGGTGCTAAACCTGACACCTTTTGAAACCCAATATGACGAAAAACGGCAATTTTTTACTGAAGGGACAGAATTATTTAACAAGGCAGGGATTTTTTATTCCAGAAGGATAGGAGGGGAACCGCTTAACTATAATGATGTGGAAACCCAACCCGATTTTTTTGCCATGAAAAGCAATCCTGATAAAACCAGACTTATCAATGCGCTGAAAATTTCGGGAAGAAGCAGCTCGGGATTGGGTATGGGGATTTTTAATGCCATTACTTCCCGGTCGCTTGCTACCTACTATGATAAGGATTCCAATATAAAAGAGTTTGTAACTCAGCCCCTTACAAACTACAATATTCTTGTTCTTGACCAGACTTTTAAAAACAGAAGTTATATCGGAATCATCAACACAAATTATTACAACAAAGAAAAAATGGCTGATGTTGTTGCCTCCGATTACAGTTTTGAGGATAAAAACAATGTGTTCAGGCTGTCGGGGAACATTACTTACAACACCATTTCCGGTAAATATTCCGGTAATGAAAATGGATTGAGAAACTTTATTTCATTCCGCAAAGTCAAAGGAAATTTCAGGTTCAATGTCAGCAATGAGCTGGCAACTCCTGATTTCGATATTAATGATTTGGGATATAACAGCTATCGCAATTACATGGAAAATAATATTACCATTGCTTACAACAAATACAAACCATTCGGAATTTTTCTCAATATGTATAACAATATAGGATTCAGCTACATAACGAGATTGCAGCCTTATGAATATGCAGCATTTGACATTTATCTGGAAAGCCATGCGAAACTCAGAAATTTTCTTGATATTGGCATAAACGCTGGTGGAACGCCTGCGCATCAATATGATTTTTATGAGCCGAGAATGTCGGGTTATAAGTTCAGAATTCCTCCTCATTTCTGGCTCTATGGATGGTTATCGCCCGACTATCGCAAAAAATTTGTTGTTGATCTGAGAGGCTCTTACAACCGGGTTCCTGAATTTGATAAATCGGCATATTCACTGGATGTTGCACCGCGAATCAGATTAAGCGATAAATTATTTATCCGTTTAAGTGCCGAGTATGAGTACGGCAAGTCGCAACGCGGCTATGTGGAAACAATTCCCGACAGTGCTGAAGGTTGGATCATTATTTTTGGCAGCCGTAACCTGAAAACTATTGAAAATTCTGTATCTCTGAGTTATATTTTTTCAAAAAATGCTTCATTTACACTAAAAGCAAGACATTATCACAGCTCAGCCGATTACCAAAAATTCTTTTTCCTGAATCAGGATGGCTCTCTTACGGAAATAACTTATCCATATAATCGTAACCTGAGTTTTGATGCACTGACAGTTGATGCTGCCTTTACCTGGCAGTTTGCTCCCGGCAGCGAAATGAGTGTTGTATGGAAAAATGCTGTATTCTCACAGGGTGAAACAATCGAACCTTCTTATTTTAAAAATTTTGAAGAAGTGTTAAACCAACCGGCCATCAATAGCTTTTCGGTTAAGGTATTATATTACCTTGATTACAATTATTTAAGGAAAGGCTAAGAATATGAAAATTAATTTTTTATGTTGATTAAAGTTCCTTTTTCAGTTTATTACCCCAAGGATTATTTTTTGCTGAAAAGGGTGTTTTTGATATACCAGGTGAAACTCAACAAGTAATCATTATTGACAAAAGATTCAGGAGTGCAGGACAATGAACTCAAATCAAAAGTTTTAGAGCTTCCTGAAAATATAGAAAAGGAAATTTGCAGATTTTGCTTTGGGAATACTGAAATACTGCCAAAAAGTTGATTGTCAAATTGTTTAATTGACCAGTCCGAATCAAGCGGACTGTATGATTGCTCGGTCAGGTAATCCGCTTTATTGGTATAATCAACCAGATTCTTTGAATAGAATTTTCCGGTTAAAAAGTAATTCAGCCTGAAACCGGCAGAAGCAGAGAAATATATTTTTGATATACGAAATTTATAACCTGCTGAAACGGGAAGGCAGATTTTCTGATATTGCTGGTTTTTCCAGATGTCATGGGTATAATTTCCTCCATAAAGCATATCAGTATCATTTCGGTGATAGTGTTCTTTTGAACCTGTCAGTTGATATTGAAATGCTGACGAGAATAGAAAATGTTTGAAAACAGTCAGTTGGGCAGTCAGGCCGAAGAGGGGAGAAATCAGGGGCTTGAAAGATTCAGTAACAGTGGCTTTTCGTGTTTTGATTGTATAAGAAACTTTACTCGGTGGCTGGCTGATAGTTAAACCTGCTTCCATGCCAAATCTGAAGTCAGGCTGAGCATGGGAATAAAATGCCGGACTGATTAATAAAATGATGAATATTAATTCTGTATTGCTTTTCACAATGGTAAGATGAAAATCTAATGGTTTACGTTGCTACAATGATAGTGATTTTTTTATAGTTATCACAAAATAAATTTTCTGAAACTATGCTTGCTGTTCAATGACTGAACGATACATTGTGTGAAGTTTATGAAACTACTTTTAAGCAGTATTTTGTATTTTTGTAAGAAAATTTAATAATGAATGAGTTTGAAAATACAGATATCAGGTGGAAACAACGTTTAAATAATTTTGAAAAAGCAGTCAGATATCTGGATGATGCAGTAAAAAGAAAAACGGAGGAAGATATTATTTTACGTGCCGGGTTAATTCAATTCTACTAAATGACTTTTGAACTGGCATGGAACACACTTAAAGACTATTTTGAATCAGAAGGATTTAATAATTTAAAGAGTCCGCGCAGTGTTATTAAAAAAGCTTTTGAAACAGGTTTAATTGAAGAAGGGCATGCGTGGATGATTATGCTTGAAAACAGGAATATAACTTCGCACGCTTATGATGAAACTGTATCAAAGCAAATTGAAAATGCTATTAAAAACACCTATTCTTCCTTATTGGTCAGCTTGTTTAAAAAATTAAAATCATTAGCCGATAATGAATAATTTCGGATTTTCAGAAGCAGATTGGGAGCAAATGATTGAAGTGTTTTCAGGATTTGAAGATATCGAAAAGGCAGTATTGTTCGGTAGTCGTGCAAAAGGCAATTTCAAAAATGGGAGCGATATTGACATTGTTTTATTCGGGTCAGAACTAAAATATGAAACTGTTTTATCTGTAGGCTTTATGCTGAATGAAGAGTGCAACCTACCTTATCACTTTGACATTGTTGACAACAATACAATAGAAAATGATGAGTTAAAAGCTCATATTCAGAGAGTCGGAAAAGTGATTTATTCAAAATTCACTGATTCCTGAAATTCTGTTAAAAATCCTGAAGATTAGAAAAAATATTCATCAATATTGATATTACATCTGCTGAGATATTATCTGATTCTTAAAATCACATCTCCTTTATG
The DNA here is from genome assembly GCA_012517435.1 of Sphingobacteriales bacterium. Lineage (NCBI taxonomy): Bacteria > Pseudomonadati > Bacteroidota > Sphingobacteriia > Sphingobacteriales > Sphingobacteriales bacterium. The sequence continues at coordinate 10,319 of JAAYUY010000010.1, forward strand.
AACGGGTTGCCCCTGTTTGATAAAAATTTCTGTGATTTCTCCGTCATATTCTGATTTTAACTCATGATAGTTCAGGTCGGAGAGGATGTAACACAACCGCTGGCCTTTCCTGACCACTGTACCTACCGTAATGTCATCTTCCCGCATATAATAGTTCAGATTGTAGTACACAGTGCCAAAAAGCGGTGAGACAATATCCTTACTGCTGGTTTCAGGTTTAGGCTGTGCAGAACGAACATTAATTGCGGAACTAAGGTCAGCTCTGGCTTTGGCAAGTTCTTCCTGAAAACGTTTTTTGGCAATACCTGATTTATAATCGCGGTATTGCCGGTCGTGCATGGCAAATTCAAACAGTTCTTCATCATCCTGTCCGCGATCCCAACCCAGTTGTTCCATTTCTGCAATATATTTTGGCAATTCATCGGGGAATGCTTCCTGAGGTACACCTGTATAAAATTCTTTGCCTTGTTTTTTAGCAATTTCAATGATTTCGGGTGCCAGCGGGCCTGGCAATTGTCCGGCTTTACCGAGTATCATGTCCCATGAATTGTTGTCGATATTCTGAAATCTCTCTTTTCCCTGTTCGATGGCCAGCACATTCAGCAATGCTATATTTTTCACATACTGGCTGAACGGAGTTACCAGCGGAGGATAGCCGAGCATTGGCCAGATATAACTAACCTCATTAAAAAGTTTGACGAGCAATTCATCAATATTCAGCGGTTTTTTACCGGCATTTTCGTGGAAACGGTTTAAGCCTTCATGAACGCCTTTCAGGTCAGCCATCATGCTCCCCATCATGCCTCCGGGAAGTCCGCAGCCAACCAGTAATGAAGAAGTATGTTTATTTTTAGGGTCGATAAAATAGCCCAGAAAATCATCCATGAACTTTTGTGTCAGGGAACGTGCCTCCATGTATGCATTCATGTTGATGTCGGGGACTAAAAAACCTGCATTTTTAAGCATAGCCTGAATGGTGATGACATCCGGATGAACCATTCCCCAGCTTAATGGTTCCATGGCCACATCAATATAGTCGGCTCCTGCACGTGCTACTTCCAGCATGGAAGCCACTGAAAAGCCAGGTCCGGAGTGCCCGTGATACTGTACGATCAGGTAAGGATATTTATCTTTAATCGCTTTGACAAGCAAACCAAGTTCAACAGGGCGTCCTACTCCTGCCATATCTTTCAGGCAGACTTCGTCAGTGCCATATTCAACCATCTTATCCACCACAGCTAAATAATAGTCAACTGTATGAACAGGGGAATACGTTATAGACAATGTACCTTGTGAAATCATCCCTGCTTCTTTTGCGAATCTGATTGACAATTCAAGGTTACGGTGATCGTTTAGGCCGCAAAATGAACGTGCAATATCAACACCCTGCGCTTTTTTAACTTTATACATCAATCTTCTGACATCAGCAGGAACCGGATACATCCGGATACCGTTCAGGGCACGCTCCAGCATGTGGGTCTGAATGCCTGCCTTGTTAAATGTTTTTGTCCATTCCCTGACGGCATAATTGGGATTTTCACCAAATAAGAGGTTCACCTGTTCAAAAGCACCTCCATTGGTTTCTATCCTTGAGAAGCACCCCATTTCGACAATGACAGGGGCGATTTCGATGAGTTGATCCACGCGGGGAACATATTTCCCTGATGATTGCCACATATCTCTGTAAACCAGACTGAATTTTATTTCTCTTGCCATAAAAACGACTAAATCTTGGTTGTAAAATGTTGTAAAATCTTTATTTTCTTTAGTTTTTTGCCTTTCAAAACCCGGGTGCAAAATACCTGAATTATTGATTTTGCAAAAGAAAATTTATTCTTTATAAAGCATTTTTTTTGACCTCAGGTTTATGTTTACTTTTGAATGAAAATGCAAACATGGATATTAAAATAATCAGGCTGATTGCCGGTGAACTTCAGTTAAAGGAGGAACAGGTAGAAGCCGTCTCAGCTTTACTGGACGAAGGAGCCACCATTCCTTTTATTGCCCGCTACCGGAAAGAAATGACAGGGAGCCTGGATGAAACCTTTATTGAAAAAATATCGCTTCTGTTTCAGAAATACCAGGATCTGGAGGCCAGAAAAAAGACCATTTTAAACACAATTGAAGAGCAGGGAAAACTAACAGAAGATTTGCGGGTCAGAATTGAAAACTGTTTTAATGCAACAGAGCTGGAAGATATTTACCTGCCATATAAACCAAGGAAGAAAACAAGGGCAGATGTTGCCCGTGAAAATGGACTGGAATCCCTTGCCCGGATGATAATGGCTCAGAACGCAGACAATATTGAACAGATGGCGAAACGCTTTGTAAATGAGAAGGTAAAAGATATTGAAAGCGCCTTGTCGGGGGCAAGAGACATTATTGCCGAATGGGTCAATGAAAATCAGCATGCAAGAAACAGAATCAGGAAATTATTTTCAGCCGAAGCGGTTTTGTATTCAAGAGTCATCAGGGGAAAAGAGGAGGAAGGGAGCAATTTTGAAGATTATTTCTCTTTTCAGCAGTTATTGAGGCAGATACCTTCCCATCGCTTTCTGGCTGTCATGAGGGGGATGAATCAGAAATTTCTGAAAGTCAGTATTGAACCTGATGAAGAAAAGGGTATTGCAATGCTAAATCAGATGTTTGTGAAAGGGAAAAACAGTTCCTCTCAACAGGTTGAAAAAGCAGTTGCTGATGCCTATAAAAGACTCTTAAAGCCATCAATGGAAAATGAAATAACGGCTGTTTACAAGGAAAAATCTGACAGAGAGGCCATCGGAGTATTTGCTGAAAACCTCAGGCAGTTGTTGCTCGAACCTCCATTAGGCAATAAGCGAATCATGGCAATAGACCCGGGATTCCGGACAGGCTGCAAGGTGGTTTGTCTGGATGAAACAGGCAATTTACTGGAATACTCAGCTATTTTTCCCCATCCGCCTGTCAATGAGCCTGAAAAATCGGCAAAGATTATTCAGCGCCTGATTGAGAAAAATAATCCGGAAATCATTGCAGTCGGAAACGGGACGGCTGGCAGGGAAACCAGAGCATTTCTGAAAAATCTGGAATGCTGTAAGTCTTTGAAAATTTTTATGGTAAGTGAGGATGGAGCTTCTGTTTATTCAGCTTCGGAAACAGCGCGAAAAGAATTTCCGGACCTTGACCTGACCGTCAGGGGAGCTGTTTCCATTGGCAGAAGATTAATGGATCCATTGGCAGAACTGGTAAAAATTGACCCTAAATCCATCGGAGTCGGACAATATCAGCATGATGTTGATCAGAACGAACTCAAAAGAGCATTGGACAGGGTAACCGAAAGTTGTGTCAATCTGGTGGGTGTTGAATTGAATTCGGCCTCAGTGGAATTGCTGACCTATGTGTCGGGGATAGGCCCTCAGCTGGCAGAAAATATTGTTGAATACCGGAAGCAGAACGGCAGTTTCAATTCGAGGGCTGAGTTGCTGAAAGTCAAGCGCCTCGGACAAAAAGCTTACGAGCAATCTGCAGGTTTCTTACGCATCAGGCAGGCTGAAAATCCACTCGACAACAGTGCTGTTCATCCTGAAAGTTATTATATTGTGGAGAAAATGGCTAAAAACCTTGGTTTAAGTGTCAGAAACCTGATAGGGAATTCTGAAGTCCTGAAAAATATAAAACTGATGGATTATGTGGATGGAAAAGTTGGACTACCAACACTTCAGGACATTATCAGGGAACTGGAACGTCCGGGTCGTGATCCGCGTGAAAGCATTACCAACATTGATTATAAAGAAGAGATAAACGATATAAATGATTTAAAGGAGGGGATGATACTCGAGGGAATTGTAACCAACATTACTGCATTCGGGGCTTTTGTCAATCTTGGGATAAAAGAAGATGGGCTGGTGCATGTTTCTGAAATGGCAGAAAAATTTGTCAGAAATCCGCTTGAAGTTGTGAAACTCAGACAAAAAGTAAAGGTCAGGGTGATAAAAATTGATTTACAGAGAAAACGTATTCAGCTGTCAATGAAGGGATTAAGCTGAAATGTTACCAAAAAACGTGGACTTTTCAGGCTTTTGCTGAATGCCTAACTTTGCAGCATTGAATTTTTGATGAAAAGGATAAATAAAAAGTATTTTTTCAGAATATTAATCATTACCGGAAGTATTGCTGCGGTAATCTTTTCCGTACTTTTACTTTTGAAGAATCCGGTATTCCGCAACATCTCCGAAAATAGAATAAGAGGGATCAACCAAAAGTATTCGATTTACATAGAATATGGGCAACTCAGGCTGAAAGGGTTCAATAAAATCCGCATAACAGGTTTATCTGTTGAAAATGATGGATTATCCCTGCTTTCTGCTAATAATTTGACAGTGAAAATCAGCCCGTTAAAAGCTCTTTTCGGAAAAATAGACCTGAAAAAAGTTGATATTGACAGTTTTTGTGTCAATCTGAACAGGGATTCGAACCATTGTTCCTATTACATCAGAAAAAGAAAAGCTGCTGCTGATACTTCTAATACATTAAATTTCAGAGACTACAGGAAGCAGGCACAGTCTCTTTTTCGTTTTCTGGAAGGATTTCTCCCATCTTCAATGAATATAAAATCTTTTCAGGTTAATATTCGTTATTTTGACGAAAATGAATCCTTTCTGACGAATGATTTTCACCTGAAAAACAATCATTTCGAACAGCTTTTCCATGTTTATTCAAAAGGAGAATCATCAGGTTTTAAGGTGAAATATACTTACCTGCCCGCCAAGCATGAAGTGCTTTTGAATACAGAACATCTTACCGGCCATCCGGTTGTCTTTCCGTTTCTTCTGACTAAGTACAAACTTTCGCTTTACAGCAGAAATGCTTCTTTTTCAATACGCTTCATTCAGATGAATTCATCAACAGACAGGTTTGAAGGGCAGGTCAGGCTGAAAGACGCCCGGATCCATCATTTCAGAATTTCATCGGATTCATTGAATATCAGGAAAACAGATTTTCATTTTGCGTTTAACATTAAATCCGCATCCATCGAACTCGACAGCAATTCTTTTGTTTTATTGAATAATTTTAAGGTGAACCTATACTCACTTTACGACAAAACAAAAGGAAAAAGGGCGGTATTTGCCTTTCATATTCCAAGGTCGGATGTTAAAGACTTAATCAACAGCATTCCAAAAGGTGTTTTTGAAAATCTGGAAGGCTTTGATGCGACAGGAGAAATAGCTTATCGGTTTCTGATTGATGTGGACTTGCAACAACCTGATTCACTGGTATTTTTTAATAAATTGTATCGCTATGATTTTCAGGTAAAAAATTTTGGTAAAATCAACACTCAGCGACTTCTCAGTGAATTTGAATATACTGCATACAAAAAAGAGGTTCCGGTCAGAACCTTTATGGTTGGTCCGTCTAATCCTTATTTTACCAATATCGACCAAATTTCCCCATATTTGAAAAAGGCAGTTTTATACTCAGAAGACGGGGCTTTTTATTATCATGCCGGCTTTATTGAAGAAGCCATCCGTGAAGCCATTATCACAAACATCAAACACAGACGTTTTGTCAGGGGAGGCAGTACCATCACCATGCAGTTTGTTAAAAACATGTTTCTCAACTCCAAAAAGGTGATGACACGTAAAATTGAAGAAATCATCATCACCTGGCTGATTGAAAGATACCGATTGCTGCCGAAAGACAGGATTTTTGAAATTTATCTTAATTTTATCGAATGGGGGCCTGATATTTATGGAGTAGGCGAAGCTTCCGATTTTTATTTTCATAAAAAACCTTCTCAGATTAACCTTGATGAAGCTATTTTCATGGCCGGAATTATTCCCAGGCCAACTTCCTTTATGTGGGTTTTCGATAATCAGGGAAAACTTAAAAGCTTTTTTGTCAGTCATTGCCGCTTTGTGGCAGGAAGAATGCTGAAAAAAGAGGCTATCACTCAGGAAGAATACGACAATTTCAAAGCCGATGTCAGCCTGACCGGACGTGCAAAAGAATTTCTGAAAACAGACACCATTTCATCAGATACCACATTTATTGAAGTTTTTAAATGAGAAGACTCCCGACATTTTTCTATTCATTTTTACTGGTTTCTTTATTGCTGAATTCCTGTGTTTATTTAAAGAAAGCCCCGGAACTGCCTCATGCGACATGGCAAGATAAAGAAGTTTATCAAATTCCTCTGCAGATTCCTTTTTCCGGCTATTCTCATATCAGAAAGCTGAATCCTCATAAATTATTTTTCGATGCAGACAGCCTCTACCTCTCTATGATGGATACCTGCATTCCTTTTTATTACAATATTTTTGACGGAAAAATCAGCAGTAATAATGATAAACTGGTTCAGTTCATTGATAAATGGATGCATACACGATACAGAAGAAGCGGAAGCTCGCTTTCAGGAACAGATTGCTCCGGCTTTGTCAACAGCCTTTACAGAGAGGTTTATGGGAAAAAACTTAGCCGAAGCTCCTATACCATGATTCATGATGTCAACATTATCCCGAAATCAGAATTACAGGAAGGCGATCTGGTATTTTTCAAAATCAGAAAAGGAAGAATTTCGCATGTGGGTTTTTACCTGAGCAAAGGTTATTTTATTCATGCAGCCAGAAGGGGAGGAGTTATTATCAGTTCACTGGATGAACCCTATTACAAGCGGACTTTTTATGCTGCAGGAAGGGTTAAATTTTGACAATTTTAATGCTTTTTCTCAAATTTTCATTCCACATTGTAAGTATATAAATGCCTTCAGGAAAGCTTGAAATATCAATTGTTCCAATGTTTTCAGTTATTTCCCTGTGTATGAGAATTTTACCATAAAAATCAGTAATCTGAACGGAGATTTTCTGAGATGAACTTGATTCTATCCTTATTTTATCATTCGAAAATGTCGGATAGACTTTCAGATTAGTTTCTTTTGCGTTTTCATTCATCCCGATATATGCACAAAAATCTTCCATCTTAGTGATGGCATTAAACACATCAAGTCGCCCGTTGGTAACAGTAATATTGTACAGACTTCCAAGCGGCTTAACACCCTGAAGAATAAAGCTTTTCATCAAAAGAGCCAGACTATCCGGATGGTTTAAGCCGATTTTCAGAAGCCCGTTGCAGGCAGAGGCATAAAGCAAAGCCAAAGCTCCGGCAGCATGGGGAGAGGCAAAAGAAGTCCCTGAATTATAAGTATATCCGTCAGGAAAGCTTATCAGTTTTCCGGTGGTATAAATTGCCTTTCCCGGACATCCGATATCGATATTATTTTTGCCATATCCGGCTCCCAAAACTTTCTGATCGTTTTTATCGGTACTCGTTACAGTAAGAAGATATTTGCTCGGGCAGGTAGTGGGCAGGTCTCCGAGCGTATCTACATTTATATTACTGTTCGTAGTGGCAGCAACGCTCACAATACCTATGGCTCCCATGCTGTCATATAAAGCACACCAGACAGGGGCATCTTTCGGCCATTTCTGGTCTAAACCCCAGGAAGTGTTGGTGGCGACAATATAGGCTCCTTTCTTTCCATTGCTTTTGTTGTAGAGCTTTCTCATGGCATAAACATAGGAATAAGCTTTTATGGCATCCGATTCATAGCCTCCTCCGACCACCATCAGAATTTTTACATTCCACGCTACCCCACTGATACCCAATTCATTATTCCCCCTTGCACCGGCTACTCCGCTTACCTCCGTACCATGCACGGCATCATAATAAACATCATCATCGTAAGTAAAGGTATTCCAGCCATGGTAATCATCAATATAGCCGTTGGTGTCGTCATCATGTTGATTGCCGGGGATTTCATGATAGTTGATCCATAAATTTTCTTTCAGGTCAGGATGGGAGGTGTCAATTCCGTCATCTATGATTGCAATTACTATGGTGTCGCCAAGGGCTGTGGTTCCACCGGTGGTTTTGTCCCATGCTTTAACCACATTAATGTCGGCTCTATAGGTGCCTCCCTGACTCCCGTCATTGTACAACGACCATTGTTTGGAAAAACCAGTGTCATTCGGATAGGTTTCCCTGAAAGACAGGCGATGATTCTCCTGAGCTGACAATACTTCGGGATACTGATATATTTCTTCTGTCAATAGTTCTGACTCTGTTGGTGCTGCATTGCTTTCAAGGAGGTAAATGTTAAACTCGTTTGAGAGTTTTTCTCTGAATAAAAGATTGATATTCTTTGAATTATTTTGATTGAACCTGTCGATGAACCCATAAATACTGCTTTCAGGTTTAAGCTGAAGTATTAACTGATTCTGAACAGCAGGCTGTGATTTTAAAGTCTGAATCAGTAAAAAGGAAATGGTCAATAAGGAGAGAAAATTTTTTATTCCGGCTTGCAATCGAAAGGTTTTTAAAATAATATTCAATAAATTCCTCATCAGATTCCGGTTTTTTCGAGAAAACGTTTTTTGTTGACAATCACTCTGGTATGAGTGCCTTTGCCAATAAGCCCCTCTTCGTCCCATACATTTGCTTCAAAAACCAGTTTTCGTCCGTCTGTTTCAATCAGTTTCACCCTGCATCTGACTTTCATCCCTGTTTTCGTTGCTTTCAGGTGTTCAACATTTACATGAATGCCAACACTTGTGAATTCTGTGCCCAGAAAAGGATTAATCGCCAGATGGGCGGTATTTTCAATGAAACCTATCATGGCAGGAGTGGCAAAAACAGGCAGTAAGCCTGAACCATAAACAGCCGCAGTATCATTTTCTCCGACAGTCTTTTCAGCTTCTGTGTCAAGATTTAAGGGTATTTGCGGATAATTCATCTTCTTAAAAATGAAAGTTAATGGTTTGTTTTAATTCCGGATGAAGACTTTTGGAAACCGGACAGGTATAAGCTGCATTTTCAATAATTTTTCTGACTTTTTCTGAATAATTGTTCGGGGGAAAGAACAGGTCAATAACGATTTCAGCCACCCGTCTCGGCTCAGATGCCATTATCTTGGTTACTTCTGCTCGTGTACCATCTATGTTAAAATGATGTGTTTCAGCTGCAATGCCCATAATTGTCAGCATACAGGCAGCAAGTGAGGTAGATAGCAAATCTGTGGGTGAAAAATATTCTCCTTTTCCTTTGTTATCCGGTGGTGCATCCGTGGTTATTTTATTTCCTGAAAGTTTATGCGTACATTCGGTTCTGAGGTTTCCGTTATAAATGACTTCTGAGGTAATCATCTGACAACATTTTTTTCAATGCAAAGTTAATTTCCTCAGCTTATGATAATGGGAAAATTATAAACAATCCTCATTTGAAAATAAAACCAATCGAAAAGAAAACCCTGTTAAATATTTCCCTTCTCTCAATTTCCGTTTGGTAATAGCTGTCGTATCGTTTTGAGAATAATTCCTCATAGCGGTAACCGAAATTCATGTCAAAGCCTGAATTATTGTTGAAATAGCTTCTGAATCCAACAGCCGGAGTAATTCCAAAACCACCTGTGTAGTTGTAATCCCATTCTTCCGTTTGTTTTCCGTCAAGAGGCAGGAGGTAACCGGCATTCAATTTCAGGTAAGGGGATATTCTTGAATCAAATACATCCCACCTTCCTTCTATTTTTAATGGAATAGCCACAACCCTGAGAAACTCAAAACCAGTAGTCAGCCCGGCATAAACTTTATTTTGCCATTTATAACCATTTGTTACAGAAACAGTTAAAGAAACAGGATTATAATACCATGAACTTCCTCCAATGAGAAAACCAAGAGAGGCTGCATTGAAATAACCACATGACTTCGTTTCGTAATTTTTTACAGCTTTAAATGGGGCTTCCTTGCTGATATACTGAATTTCACTGTTCTGGAATACGAATATGCTTCCACCGGCAATCTGTATTTTTACATATTGATCCGGAACCATTTCAATAATTTTTCCCCTGAGAATACTTCCGTTTTTCAGATAGACCACGTCTTCCGTCTTTTGTGCCGAAACTGATATGACAAGGCATAATAGAAGTCCTGTGATGAAGATTCTCATATATTTATCTTTTAACCATGAACTTAAAACATACAGATGATTATTCCGGAAGTTTAGTTGCCTCATTAGGGTAAATTATTTCTAACTACAAAAATACAAAAATGGGTTACTTTGCCAGAAATATTTATCCGAAAAATCATTCACGCAACCACTTAAAATGAATACTCATCTAATTGCCGTTGTTGAACAATTAAAATTTAATGATATGAAAAAGAATTATCTTTGGATTCTGCTCCCTTTTCTGCTGGCAATAGCTTTCAGTTCATGTCAGGACAAAACATTTGAAACTTATACCTACGTGGCAAATGTTCCGCAATATATGTCGCTGGAGGAAATGCGAAGTGCAATTAAGGTTGAAGCTCCAAGAAACCTTGAAAATCCTGGTAAAATTTATTTCAAAGGTGGAAAAATCTATATTTCTGAATCGTTTAAAGGTATTCATGTCATCGACAATTCCAATCCCTCCAATCCTCAGAATATTGCATTTATCAATATTCCGGGCAATGTAGATATTGCCATCAAAGGAAATATTCTGTATGCAGATAGTTATATGGATCTGGTTGCCATCGATATTTCTGATCTGAATAAAATTGTTATTAAAAAACGTGTTGAGAATGTGTTTCCGCGTTCTCTCCCTCCCTTTGATTCAAAATATCCTGTTGCACCCATTGACGAAGAAAAAGGCGTTGTAGTCGGATGGAAAATCGAAAAGATTACAGTTGAGCAGGAACTTAACAATGAATTTTACTGGTATGGTAAAGGCGGTATTTTAATGGATGCTGCTGAAAGCGGTTCAGGCGAACGAACTACTTATTTTGTCCCCAATGCTGTTGGAATTGCAGGCTCAATGGCACGGTTCCAGATTTACGACAATTATCTCTATACCATCAACAATCGTGAAATTACTGTTTTTAATATTGCAAATACATCTGATCCTGTAAAAGGTTCAACAGTCGGAACTACCAGAATTATTGAAACACTTTTTATTTACAACCAGAAAATGTTTATCGGCTCTACCACAGGGATGTTGGTTTATGAACTGAGTAATCCGGCCAATCCCAAATATTTATCTGAGTTTTCTCATATTACTTCCTGCGATCCGGTGGTGGTTCAAGGTGATTATGCTTATGTTACCTTACGCTCTGGAAGCGGTTGCGGCAACCTGAAAGACCAGCTCAATGTGATCAGCATAAAAGATATTTATAACCCGTATCTGGTGAAAGATTATGAGCTTGTAAATCCTTACGGGCTGGGTATTGACGGAAATGTATTGTTTGTCTGTGATGGAACTGCAGGGCTGAAAGTTTATGATGCCACTGATCCGCTTCATATTGATGAGAATTTAATCAAACAATTTTCCGACTTGCATGCTTTCGATGTGATTCCTTTTAACAAGGTATTGATGCTTATCGGTAATACAGGCTTATATCAGTACGATTATTCTGACATCAACAATCTTGTTTTACTGAGCGTTATCCCTATTGAAAAATAGTTTTTGTTTTTGATTCCTGAATACGGGCTGTCATTATTGGCAGCCTTTTTTATTTTTCCTCAAAAATAAACACAATAAGGTAATAAGGTCAACAATAACATGAATCAAATTCAATTAAGGTTATCAAAAGATAAGGTTTTTCTCTGATTAAAATTGGATTAATCCACTATTTGTTCACTTCTGATTGGGGAGGGGTTAAAAAACCTTGTTATCTGTTTGATACCTTAGTAGAACTCAATTCAGCAATGAAACGACCTTATTAGCTTATTTTATCAGTTTTTGCTGATAGTATTTAATGAAATCCCGGTATTCTTTTTCAAAACTGACTTTTTTGTGATGTTCAGGTTGTCTTAATATGTAATGACATACCCTGTCAA
>JAAYUY010000011.1 GCA_012517435.1 Sphingobacteriales bacterium
ACCACTTGATAAAATTATTTTATTCTCTGAAAATGAATAAGATGCAACAGCTTCTATGGAAGGATTCCTGCAAAATGCAGGAAAATAATTTGCCGATAATTTCGTATTCATTCTGTCGTTGATCTGCCATGCGTATTGAAAGTTCAGCGAATAAGAAGACAATGTCCAATGGTCTTCGGCAGGTTTTACAGTATTGATGAAACTATCAGCCAATCCTGAAGGAAAATATTGTTCGAATAATTGCCCGCCAAATACATCCATTCCTTTTAATGTTAATAAGGTATCAACGGAAGTTTTCTGAACTTTTTCATGCACAACACCAAGATTTTCAATATTTAATGAAATTTTATGCTTTTCAGAAGCATGCCAGACAACGCCAGCATTAAAAGACAGTCCACTTCCGGAAGTTTTACCAAAAACAGCATTGGTGCGAATTGCCTTTTGATATGCAGCATCTATGCTGAGTTCAACAGAATCGCCTTCGTCTGAGGTGTAAAAATAGGAATCATTTAAAGTCAATTGCTGATCAAACCTCTGATTAAGGTAATTGAGAGTAATTTCCGATGAAAATTTATCCGACTTTTGTTGAACTCCTATCCCAAAAATCTGATAACCAGAAACAGAATAATCCGACCCTGACAAGTTAACCGACATCCCTGCCAGTTCATAATTCCCGTCTCTGATAAGTCTGTATCCCGTTGCAGGTAAATTCAGGTTTTGCCAGTATTTCCATGAATACAGAACAAGCAGTCTGTAATTGTTGACATTTTTCAGCCTGAAATCAGCTTTGATATCATATCCCGACACTTCGCCAAAATGCATCATTCCCTGACGGTCAAGAATTTTATCCATCCGGGCTTTAATTTTACTGTCAGTTTGCTGAAGAATAAAAAAATAGCCGAGTTGAAGCGGATTGATGTCGTGCGAGGAAAGAAGAGAAAATCCGGCTGACAGATGACAGCGGGAGGTATCTTTAATGGTAATATTTGAACGGGCTTTTAAAGTAAGGGTAAGGGTTAGAAAAATAACAAGGTAGAGAAATTTATTCATGCTTACAATTTTGGTTTTAGGATAAAATCACCATTGATACGTACAGAAATTTTATAGTCGCTGAAAATTTTCTTCCGCGTGTCCCCGGGACCGGTATCAAGTGTCGCCAGAACAATTACTTTTCTGATATTCTCAAAATTCCTGATGAAGTGATTTTCAAGAGGAATTTCAAATTTTGTTTCAGCCGGAACATAGTTCTTATTGCCGGTATATTCCGGATAAGCTATTTCAACAGGTATTTTGAAAAGCGAATCAATAACCTGTAGATTTTCATCCAGAAATACAAGCTGAATCCTCGATTTGACCGGAAATTTGTTTAATATGAGGACTTTCAGCCTGGCCGAGGAAATCATTTCCGTTTCCGGTACATTATCAGGGACAAAGTCAACCGTATCAATGATTGACAGGCCTTTTGATGAAAAATGCAGGGGAAGTTCCGCCTGAATCCCTGCTTTCACCTTCGACTGACGATAAATAAAGTCATTGTAAGACACTTGTCCGTCCGGATTGATGAACACCTTTACCTGATAGTTTGCCTGATCAGGCAATAACTCCACAAATTGTTCAGCATTGGAATTCTGAATGGGTTTTGACGTCCTGACGCTGTAAAACGGATTATCGTTAGCAGACTGTATATCAATAGGTTCAGCCAGATTTGTACCTGTCAGGATTATGCTTTCACCTTTTTGACTATTGATGGCTTCAACTTTATCTATGGTAATTCTTGCCTTTGCTCCTACTCCATTCTCAATGAAAAATCCGATGTCAAGTTTTTCGAGATCGATGCTGCCTCCCTTGATATTTTTGAAAAAACCCAGATCACTGACATTGCCTGAAAAAACAAAAGAATCGTTACCCAGATAACCGGAAAGATATTCCGGAATTACATCATACAGTGTGTAAAGCAAATAAATACTGTCATTCAGCGAAAGATCCATCATTTTTCCGGTGGAATCAATCCGCATCAGCAGGTGGTGATAAAAAGAATTGTATTTATCCCCGTCTTTACCCGTAAGGTCAAACCAGTAATCATCTACAGGGTAGGAACGATCGATAAATACCGTGTCGCCTTTTGGAGCAGGAGGCAACACCACATTGACGACCAGTGAATCTTCCCCCTTGTATCGTGCTGATGGAATTGAGTAGGTGATAAATCCGGAATCCTGAAGAGTGGAAGCAACTACCACCCTGAAAATTCCCGATTTAATTTTCATAAAATTCAGTTTGATCCCTTCCAGAACATACTCAACATCTTCGCGTGTATCCACCAGATTCTGAGCAGGGAATATTGCAGTAGCCGAATTGACTTTATCAATCTTAACCTTTAAGTTAATGTTGATGGCATCATTGGTATCAATTAAGACCGGAGTGGTTCCTGTTCCGGGACTGCTGATATTCAGAATTTCGCTCTCGAGAAGGCCTTCAAATTTTTTCCCGTTCAATGGATACACTTTCACAAAATTTGTCTTTGGCATTACACTGACAACTGTATCCTGGAGCAGAATTTCACCCGAATTTTTATTTCTTAATAAAAATATAACATCCTGTAATTCAATAGGTAAGCCATTAAAAATATTAGCCTCCAACTGGCCTTCCTGAACCTCTACACTCTGAAACAGCGAAGAAGCATCGATAAGCTCCTTGCCTCCATTGCTACCGGGAATTGGAGGAACAGGCAGATAACTTCCATGAGCATTCAGGATGAGCTGCCCCATCAGTCCGTTTTTGCGGGCAACCTCTCCCAGTGTAACTTTTGATTCGATTATCCTTGTTCCTATTTTTATGGTTTTCAGCGTTACCTTTTTGATTAAAGTAGTATCAGGAATTTTCATCAGGTCGGTGAAACTGAATTCACCCAAACTGAAATCACTTACCAGAAAAAGTGAGCTATCGGGGTAAAGTTTTAACGTGGAATCACTTATAAGCTTGTCGAGGCCTATTTCAGAATTAACCAAAGGCAGGAGAATGCGAGGGCTCCAGTCGGGCTGTTCTTTCTTGCAGGAAATAAAAAGAGATATAACAATGAAGAAGATGAATAATTTTCTCATGATGGGTTGAGTTTAATGTTCTCAATAGCCTGAAGGCGTTTGAGCAAAGGTGGATGTGAGTAATAGAAAAACACATAAGCCGGATGAGGCTTCAGATTCGACAGATGAGCCACTGAAAGCTTTTTCAGGGCATTTTTAAGCTCATAACTCCCCGTATGAATAACTGAGAACTTATCTGCCTGATATTCATGTTTTCTGGAAAAAATGTTACCAGCAAGTCCAATGATCAGATTCACCGGTTCAAACAATATCGTCAGTGCTATCAGATTGATATGCAGGACATAATCAGTACATCCGAAAGCTTTTGAAAGCTCAGGCAGAAAAAGAAGCTTTGAAACAATGAAGAGCATGACAAAAGTCTGAGCAATGCCGGCAATAAGACCTTTAACGATATGCTTTTTTTTGTAATGTCCTACTTCGTGTGCCAATACTGCAACCAACTCAGGTACAGTATGTTTGGCAATCAGTGTATCGTACAACACAATCTTTTTCTTTTTCCAGAGGCCTGTAAAAAATGCATTAGCTTTACTGCTGCGTTTCGAACCGTCAATGACATAGATGTTATCAAGCGGAAAACTGACTTTTCCGGCAAAGTCAAAAATGGCTGTCCTCAGTTCACCATCTTCAAGTGGTGTAAGCTTGTTGAAAAGCGGTATGATCAGTGAACTGTAGAAAACTGTAAAAAACAGGGAAAATGCCGTCATTACCAGAAAGGCATAAATCCAGAAATCTTCCTTTAGCTGAATAATGAGCCAGATAAGGATAAAGCCGAGAATGCCTCCGATGATTAACAACAGGGCATAAGATTTCAGTTTGTCTAAAATGAAGGTTTTCGGAGTGGTTTTATTGAAGCCAAACTTTTCTTCAATGACGAAAGTCCTGTAACTACTGAAAGGAATGCTCAGTAAATCAGACACAAAAAATAAAACAGCAAAATAGATAAGTGTCAGAAAAACAGGATGATGGATATGGGGCGAAATCAGGTGGTTGAGCCAGGCAAAGCCTCCTGTCATAAAAAATCCCAGCGTAATGAAAAAACTCAGCGACTCACGTAAAATTCCGAATTTCCATAAGGTATTGTTGTAATTACGTGCTTTTTCATACTTCTCTTCATCATAAAATTCTTTCAGGTCGTCAGGTAGTTTTTTTTCCCATGTCCGATGGTTTAAAAAAGACAGGATGCGGTCGAGAACAAATCCAAACAAAAGAATCAAAACTATCAACCAATAAATACTCTTTGCCTCCATTATTTCTTTTTATTAGATTTAAAAATCAGTGCAAATTTCGTAAAAGCATTAATAACATTAATGATTATTTTTAGCTCCCCCATTGATTAATATTAATAAAAAAAAGTATTTATTTCAGATAAATTAATTAATTCTTCTTCATTCCTGAATGCTTATCCACAGTGATACCCTATTTGTGGATAATGCTAAAACTAATGTCTGACAAGCATTAATAATTTTGTTACTCATTAAGTAATTAATCTTAAATCTTAAAAAAAGAGAAAGATGACCATAATCAGGAAAATAATTAATGTAAATACATTAGTTCTAATATTAATTACAAGTCAATTGACCGTGCAGGGGCAAACATACTCAAAAGAAATCAAGAGTGGAGAAAAAGCCTTTGCAGAGGGCAGATATAAGGATGCAATGGATTTCTATGACAATGCAGCCAAAATGGTAGAAAAACCGGGAAAAGAACATCTGCAACTCTACTACATGCTTGGTTATTGTGCCATGCGCTCCGGTGATTATCGCAAGGCCATGACCAATTATGCTCGTTACCTGAATCTGAGCAAGCGTTTTAAGGTCAACCTGAAAGAGCTTGCTCAGGTAAAGGAATGGAACGACTGGTGTGCTATAGAGCTTACTGAAATTTCTGAAAGAGATAAGCCGGCTATAGTCGATAAAAACCTTGTCATTACCAATCTTTCTGCCGGAAATTCAGCTCACAGTGATGTTGGCGCCTTGCTGATTGAAAACAATTCCAGACTTATTCTCAGTTCCGACAGATTAATGCCTGAAAATAAAAATCTGGCTGACGTCAACTTTAATATTTTTGTCAGCCAGTACAAAAAGGGAAGTACAAGTGAGCCCCTGAAAATCAAAGCCGGGTTTAACACTCGCAGCAACGAGGTTTCTTCTGCATTTCATGAATCATCCAAAACACTTTACTATACCGTTTCTGACGAAAACAATGAAAATGCTGACATTTATCTTTGCAGAAAAATCAATGACCATTGGGCTGACCCCGAAAAACTTCCTGCCACGGTCAATTCCAAATACTGGGATGGCTATCCTTCCATCAGCAGCGATGGAAAAGTTCTTTATTTTGTCAGCAACCGGCCAGGAGGACAGGGAGGAAAAGATATTTACTTCTCTGTTTTAAAGGATGACGGAACATGGGGAGAAGCTAAAAACATAGGTTTTATGGTAAATACCCGGTATGATGAAATAACACCCCACATTGACAGCACCGGTAAAAAGCTGTATTTCAGTTCAAACGGACAATTAGGCATGGGTGGTTTCGACATTTTCTATTCTTTATTCGATGCTTCCAATCTTTGGGGTGAACCCGTATCGCTGCCAGCTCCCGTTAACAGCAATAATGACGACATTTTTTATGTAACCACAAGTATTCCCGGCACTGCTCTTTTTTCATCAAACAGAAAATCCGGTAAAGGGATCTATGACATATACCTTGTCGAACCAGTATCAAAACCGGATGTCAGAAAAGATGTTCCGATAGCCTCTGAGACAAAGCCACCTGTCGATGAAAAAATCAAACCCACTGAAACACCGGTAAAGGAGAAAGATGAGAAGGCAACGCCACCTCCGGTTGCAGAAAAAACGACACCAACAGAGCCCAAGAAGACCGAACCCCCTAAAGAAACAGTAAAACCTGCCGAAGAAAAAACTGCAAAACAAGAGACTCCGAAAACTACAACTGAAGAGAAAAAGGTGGTGTCAACAGAAAAGCCACCGGCAGAAAAGCCAAAAACAAGCCAGCCGCCTGCTCAGGAAACCCCTTCCAAAACGGCACAACAGCCTCAGCCAGCAATTGCAGACAAAAACCTGTACAATGCCGAAATTAACGGATTGTATTTTAAGGTACAGTTAGGTGCATTCCGCAATCACATCACTGTGAACCATCCTTACTTTACCAGCAAGCTTGATCCGGGTAAAATCAGGGAAGAGCAATGGCCTCCCGACCCGCTGTACAAATACACCATCGGAGAATACAAGACCATTGCCTCAGCAACAGAATACAAAATGGAAATCAGGAATAAAGGGTATTCTGATGCCTTCCTCACCTGCTACTACAATGAAAAGAGAATCAGCATGGATGAGGCCAAGGAACTCATCAGAAAATATTATCAGACAGTCAGTTTCAGATAAAAAATATCCGGGTTTTGTATTGATGAGACAAAAACAATTATTTTTGCAGCCGCATTGCAGGCAGTCTAAATGCAAGAAATTGATTTTATTGCCTCAGAAGTATAGTATTGTTCTTGACATAAACGACACACTTGCCCGGATGGCGGAACAGGTAGACGCGCTGGTCTCAAAAACCAGTGGGATTTCCCGTGCCGGTTCGATCCCGGCTCCGGGTACTATCTCTCTCTTTTTCAGTGGTATTGATAAAAAATTTTTTTTACATGCTGGCATAAAATTTTCTTATCACTTTCCGCTTTTTTTAAAATGTATTAATTTTATAAGCCCAAAAAAACAGTTAAAATTGATGTGAAGTGAATTCTTTAGAACAACAAATTCAACATACTTTAAAGGAATTTTTTGGCTTTGATTCCTTTAAAGGCCAGCAAAAAGAAATAATTCTGAGCATTCTCGAAGGGAATAACACTTTTGTAACCATGCCCACAGGGGGTGGCAAAAGCCTTTGCTACCAGCTTCCGGCTATCGTTTCAGAAGGTACTGCCATCATCATCAGCCCTTTGATTGCCCTGATGAAAAATCAGGTTGACCTGATCAGAACCTTCGGAGCTAAAAAGGGTTTTGCCCATTTTCTCAATTCAAGCCTGACCAAAAAAGAAATCGAAACTGTCAAAAATGATGTGCTGAGCGGTAATACCAAAATGCTTTACATCGCCCCTGAAACCTTCAACAGAGACAAAACCATTGAATTTCTTAACAAAACGAAGCTTTCTTTTATCGCTGTCGATGAAGCACACTGTATTTCAGAATGGGGACATGATTTCAGGCCTGAATACCGTAAAATAAGAGAGGTAGTTGATGAACTCGGAAAACTTCCCATCATAGCCCTGACGGCCTCTGCCACACCTAAAGTCAGGGAAGACATTTTAATTAATCTTGAAATTGAGGATGCAAGGGTTTTTATGTCATCATTCGACAGGCCTAACCTCTATTATGAAGTCAGGCCCAAATTCTCTCAGAAACAAGCTATCCGGGAAATCGTAACTTATATTAAAAAAAATCCGGGAAAATCCGGAATCATATACTGCCTCACACGAAAAAAAGTTGAGGAGGTAGCTGAAACCCTCAGGCTTAACGGCATCAAAGCCATTGATTATCATGCAGGAATGGATAGTGCTGTCCGCAACAAACATCAGGACATGTTTCTGATGGAAGAGGTTGAAGTTATTGTAGCTACGATTGCTTTCGGAATGGGAATTGACAAACCCGATGTCAGATATGTGATTCACTATGATGTACCGAAAAGCATTGAAAGTTATTATCAGGAAACCGGCAGGGCCGGACGTGACGGCATTGCTTCCGACTGTATTCTGTTTTACAACTTCAACGACTTGCTGAAACTCGAAAAACTTTATCGCGACAAACAATATTATGAGCGGGAAAAAGCCAACCAGTTACTAAAACACATGGCTGCATTTGCAGAATCATCTTCCTGCCGCAGGATTGATTTACTTCATTATTTTGGTGAAAAATATGATAAGCCTGACTGCGAAGAAAAGAAAATGTGCAGCAACTGCCGTTATCCAAAAGAAAAATTTGACGGGAAAGATGATGTTGTCCGTATCCTGAAACTGGTCAAATCGCTCAGCACTGAATTCAACCTTGAACATCTGGTCAATATCATGACAGGAGAAGTGAATCAGGCCATTTTAGCATATCAGCACAACAAACTGAAGGAATTCGGAAGTGGAAAAGACAAATCATTTTACCATTGGAAAGCCATTATCAGAAAAGCCGATGTTGAAGGACTGATCGAACAGAATATCGAAACGATGGGAACCATCTCCATTACCGAAAAAGGGATGGAATACCTGAAAAATCCATATTCTGTAATGGTTTCTGTTGACGACAGTTACGAAAACATTAAAGAAGAAGATGACGAAATAAAAATTGCTGGCGGAGGATATGACGAAACGCTTTTCAATATGCTGAAAGAAATCAGGAAATCCATCGCCAAAAAACTGAACGTACCGCCATATATCGTCTTTCAGGATCCCTCCCTCGAAGAAATGGCTATCAAATATCCCATCACCGAAGAAGAGCTGACCAACATCACAGGCGTTTCAGCCACCAAGGCTCAACGGTATGGAAAAGAATTCATTAAGCTCATTGCCAAATATGTCGAAGAAAACGAAATCGAAAGGCCGGACGATCTGGTGGTCAAGTCAATGCCTGCCAAATCAAAAAACAAGTTGTTCATCATTCAGAATGTCGATAAAAAAGTTCCTTTGGATGAAATAGCATTGGCTAAAGGACTTGATTTCCATGAATTGCTGGACGAAATGGAAAGTATTATTTATTCCGGTCATCGCCTTAATATTGACTACTTTATCAACGAAAATATCGATATCGATACCCAACAGGAAATTTACGACTACTTCAGAAATGCAGAATCAGACTCAATAGAAGAGGCTCTGAAACATCTGGGTTCTCAATATATTGATACTGAAGAACTGCGGCTAATGCGTATCAAATTTATCTCTGAAATGGGTAATTAAAATGACTTTTAACCGAAAATATTGCCGGATTTTTTTGTTAACAGCAATGTTTTTTGTTACTAATCACCATCCTGCCCTGAGCGATGACGACCCGAAATCTGTTCGTAAAACCTATAAGGAGATCACCAAAACCGATATTACCCGTTATGAAGATATTACCGCAACGGAAATTCTCATATTTGGTATCAGTTTCAACATGAGTATCAACGAAGCTCTTGAGGTAATAAAACTGAACGATAAGGTTTTCTTTGAGGTTGATCCCTTCAATTCCAACCGTTACTATCTTTATGATTATGAAATCGTTAAAGAAAGATATCTCCCGCTTGCTTATTTTATCTGGGATGAAAGCGGGCAAAAACTTCTGGAAATCATTATTTACACTGGTTTTACAAAATATCTTGTCGGGAACACCAAAAAGTTGCTTACGCTTGACGTCATTAATAAAAACTCATTGATTGTCAAGACTTTTATGGGCTATCCCGTTAAAAAAGAAGTTACGCTGGATTTGCCAAGCATTGGCCTGAAAACCTTTTGCTATTATTATCCCAATCATAATTTTAAGATTTTCAGAAACATTACAGATGAAAGCACTTCTATCTCCCTGGGCATTTGCAGGGAACTAATTTTTTATTAAAAAATAATCTTATGAAAAAGACCTTTATCATTGTCAGCTCTATCTATGGCTTAGCTATTATTGCCCTTTTTATATTATTTTTTCTTGGTAAAAAAGGCCATTCCGGAGAAGTAAAAAACCCTGATTTACCCGTAAATATACCTGACTCCCTGATGGCAAAACCCGAAAAACCATTGACCATTGCATATGTTAATACCGATACCATTCTGGCTAATTATAAATATTACAAATCGCAGATTGCCTCTCTTGAAAGCTCACAGGCAATAGCTGAACGCCAGCTCGAAGAGCGGTACAAAAAACTGGAGGAAGACTACAAAAACTACCTGACAAAAATCAAACTCGGTCTTATAAAACAGGAAGATGCTGAAAATCAGTTTGCTGAAAAACAGGCCGAACTTCAGGATTATCAGGATAAATTGCGTAACAACCTGCTTGAAAAAGAACAGAAAGTTGCCGATCAACTCTACGACAGTATTCTGAATCATATTGCCATCTTCAATAAGCAGGCAGGTTATACTTACATCATAGCCCACGCAAAAGGGAGCAACATCCTGTATTCCGATCCCTCACTCGACCTTACACAGATCATCCTTCAAAGCCTGAATGCCAGCTATGATGCCTGGTCGAAAAAGAAAGGAAAAAAATAATCAGATTCCCCCAATTTTTTCTCTAACTTTTTAAGCAATTAGGGTACTTAACACCAAAAATAATCTTATGAAAAAGATCTGCTTCGTTATTACCCTATTATTAACAGCTTTAAACTCTTACACACAGATTTCACCAGTTAACTGGCAAACATTGATTAGTAGCGATTGTGAAAATGTTTCGGTTGATATTTCCTTTATCCAAAATGGAATAATATTTCTGGCCGGAAATTTCATATCTGAAAATGTGGCAATTGGAGATTTTATTCTTAAAAACAATAGTCCAGCTGATGCTCCTTTCAAAAATGATTTTTTTATTGCCAGCATCAACGAAAAAGGTAAAATTATCAATGTGTTCAAATATCCCGGAGAAAGGTTTGGAACCATCAAAGATATGATTGTCACGGATTATTTTATTTATGCAATTGCCTTCTTATATGATTCAAAAGGAAATTATGGATTTTTTCTTCTGAAATTCAACATGAAAGGTGAACTTCTGAATGAGGTGTATTTTGATACTTATCTGAAAGACTTTACGTTTCACCTATCATGTCTTACTGTTGACAGCGATGAAAACATATATGTTTCCGGAATTTCCAAATCTGACAGTATTAATATTGGACACTTTAAAAACCAAATTTCTAAAGAGCAGAAATATTATAGCTTTATTATCAAGTTTTCTCCCAATCTTTCCCTGAAATGGGTAAAAGCTATTAATTTTTTCGAAGTTTATCCATTTTATGAAGAAATCAGGGATATTAAAGTGGACGAATCACAAAATCTGTATTTTCTCAAAACCAGATCCCTTATTATTCTTGACAAAGATGGAAATCACATAAAAAATATTGAATTTGGTGCCCGCTATGGTTCATTTGTCAATGTTACTCCCCTTAATTCCGGAGAATTCTATCTTATTGGAAATTTCTGCTCCCCTGATTATGAATATAAGAATATAAAGCTCATAAAAGAAAGACCGGGACAAAATGCAGTATTTCTTATCAAATTCAGCACCGGATTCCATCCTGTTTGGGGTAAACTTATAGAAGGTGATCAATACTTGGGTATTGATATTGCCAACAATTACACTATAAATCGGGCAACCTGTATTGTTAAAGATAGGTTATTCATTCATCTTTCACTGATGGGTACTTATATTTTGTCAAATCATAAAAAAATCAGCATTAACAATATAAACAACCCAATTACAAATGTTCTTGTTGTTTTGGATAATAATGCTAATATCGGAAATATTTTCCCTGTTTTTCCCGGAAATATCTTTACCGGAATGATTGATGAAAAAAATTATGTAGCCGTTTACAAGGAATTTCAGGATCATTATCATTTTGACTCATTAAATCCATACTTCTCGATGAAAGGTTGGGTGGTTAGAAAAAGAGCACTGGTTACTTTTTCACAAATGAATGAAGATCAAAAAATTAAAGAGTTTTCTGTATATCCCAATCCATCTTTGAACGGAAAATTTACTATCACTTCTTCATCTTCTATTCAAGGCAAAAATTACGTTTACGACTTAAACGGGAATCTGATTCTTGAAACAGAAAGCACTTCCATAGACCTCAGTAATTTTCCTAAAGCTTCCTACTTGCTGAAGTCAGAACAATTCCCAAATGCTGTATGGCTACTCACCCAATAGCAATAGCCCAATGATTTTCAGAACACACTTCTTAAAAATACACCCTGTAATAAAATCCGGGAATAATTCCCAACTGATATTGGGTCACAATTTCATCTTTTGAAACATTATATTCCTGGCGAAACACATTTTTATGGTCCGTGAAATTGTCAACTGTAACTGAAATCTCATGACTGAAACGTTTTTGTTCAAAACGTGCTCCAGCTTTGAAATCAAATTTATAATATGGTTCAAACTGCATGGAATAAGCCAAAGATGAAATCCTGACCGTGTTTTTATATTTTCTTGAAAGCTCCAGATCAATGGGGGTATATCTTTTGCCACCGCTGAAAACAGCTTTGATACTGATAAACAATGCTGTATTTTCATTGATACTGAACTCTTTGCCACCAAGCAGGTTAATAATGTAGTTACTGTTAAATTCCGTATTTCTTTCCACTTTGTCGGAAGCCGTGTATTTGCTGTCGAACACCGAAAGGGTAAACAAATAATAAAATTTGCTGCTGAAATATTTTTCAAGACTGACTTCGATCCCGTAATTATACCCTTTTCCGTCATTGACCAGGCTGTCGGCAGTCAGGTCGCTGAACCCCGAGCCCAGATTACTGATATTCAATAAACTAAAAGACGAAGGATGGGATTCTACCGGAATATTGAAAAGATATTGAAAATAAGTCTCGGTTTTCAACCTTACATTGTCGGTCAGCATTCGGCTGAAACCCAGCACCGCATGATGTGTTTTACTGAAATCCAAAGTTGTATTTGTTGTAATGTATGTATTGTCAACGGTTTTTGTTTTTGCATAAAGCGAAGCAAGTGGTGGAGTTTTACTGTGTAAACCATAAGCAAAATAGACAGTTGTGAGGGAATTGACATTGTAATTCAGACCAATACGTGGTTCAATAGTCAATTTTTCCGAAAGGCTGAAATAGTTCAGATTCAGTCCTGTTTTTAAACTAAATCTTTCAGAAAACCTGAACAGAAACTGGGAAAAAGCTCCGTAAAGTACAGGCCCTTCTGCCAGATTTACTTTATCTTTAATTATCATTTCAAGCGTGGAAGAGTGGCTGTTGAAACGGGCTGCATCAAGGCTGAAAAATAACTTCTGAGCCGAAATCCCTGATTTTACACTGATATTTGATTTGATTTTTTTGCTGATAGTATATTTTACGGTCAGACGATTATCATTGGAACGGTCGTAATAAACTTCAAAAGGTTCATCGAAATCATTCAGCGTATCGAGACTGGTAAGCATCTTCTGATAATATAAAGAAACCAGCAATTTCTGATTTAGCTTCTTTTTATTCAACCAATTGTATGAAATGCCTGAGGCAGCCAGCTCACTACCCAGATAAAAGTTTTCCCTACGTGGGTCAGCCGTGAAATCATTGGAATCTTCTTCGCTATCCAGCAATGCCATTTTTCCTTTTCCAGCAATGCTGAAAAATGACAGATTTCCTTTGCCTGTGTGAAATTGAGTTTTTATCGTAATATCCTGATAACGTGGAACTCCCGCAATTTTCAGGTCAATAAACTTTCCGATAATATCCATGGTGGAATAGCGGTAATTGACAAGATAGGAAGAATTATGTTTTTTAGTAAAAGGACCTTCCAGTGTCGCTTCAAGGCCGAGAATTCCTGCCTGTATTGTGTATTCATGCTGTTCGTTGTTGCCTGACCTGAGTTTCAGATCGAATACGCCTGATAAGGCCTGATGATATTCTGCCGGAAAAGCCGCAGTAAAAAAATCACTGTTTGCCAGAACATTGTTACTCAGCATACTGATAGGCCCTCCTGTAGTCCCTTGTGCAGCAAAATGGTTGGGATTGGGTATTTCCACATCGTCAAGCAGCCAGAGCAGGCCTGCCGGAGAGTTTCCTCTGATAACAATCTCGTTCGACATTTCACTGGCAGAAGTAACTCCTGCATAGTTCATGGCCATACGGGCAGGGTCAGCCATACTGCCGGCATATCGAAATGCTTCTTCCGTATTGTATTTCATAACACTGGCAGTTGCCATTTTATTATTGTTCTCAAATTTATCCCTGTTGGCCGTAACCTGAATCTCCAAAGTCGTTAAAACCGATTCTTCCAGTTCAATGCTCAGAACAAGCTCTTTGGCAGAATGCACCAGTATCGGAATCACCACTTCTTTATAACCCATAAAACTGACCTTCAGCTGATGTTTCCCTGTCTTAATATTTTCCAGCCTGAAACTTCCGTTGACATCACATGAAACCCCTTTGTATTCGCCAGAATCAAGTAAAATGACATTTGCACCGGGCAATGGTATGCCATTATCCTTGTCTTTTACCACCCCACGCACGACCTGCCTGAAATCATTCTGCGAAAAGCAAAAAAAATGTATAAATAATAAGGTAAAGGAGAAAAAGTACTTTAATAACATCAGAAAAGATTAAGAAGGAGAATTTGGCAAAAATTAAGCCTTTTTACTGGCCTGTCATAATACCATATTTTAAAATCAGTTGAGACTGATATTCCTTTGAAAAACATTTTTTTCTTTAAACCTAAATTAAGATTAGCTTCGATAATCTGAATCATTGATTAATTGCCTTATTTCTCTCAAAATCACTATTCTCGTTTAATTTAGGTTTTGATAAAAATTGCAAAAAGCATGACTTTACTCTTGTAATTTTAAACTTTCGTTTTTCAACCCCCAAAAAAAAATTTTGCTGATTTAAAAATCCTTCATACATTTGACCGATTAGTTAAACTATCTATTTAAACCAAATAGTAAATATTTATTGCGATGACAGATAAACTTGATACAGAGCAAAGAATTCTTGATGCGGCCAAGAAAATATTTATGACTAAAGGGATGGATGGGGCGAGAATGCAGGAAATTGCCGATGAAGCGGGTATCAACAAAGCATTACTGCATTATTATTTCCGTACTAAAGAAAAGCTTTTCGGTGCAGTTTTCAGGGAGGCCATTGATGATTTTTTCCCGAAAGTCAGCGGTATCATGATGGCAGATGTCCATCTGTTTGATAAAATCAGATTCTTTGTACAAGAATACAACAAACTGCTGATGAGCAAACCATATATCCCGGGATTTATCATTATGGAAGTCAACAGAAACCCTGAAAACATCCTGTCAGTTTTCCTGGATTATGCAGAAAAAATTTCCAGTCAGAATCTGCCTGCCCTTGCCCAACAAATTCAGCAAATGGCAGAGCAAAACGAAATCAGGCCGGTTGACCCGCGTCATCTCATCATGAATATGCTTTCGCTGGTGGTTTTTCCCATTATCAGCAGGCCTATCGTTAAAACCATTCTGTTTCAGAACAATGATGAATATTATCAGCAATTCTTATTACAAAGAGCTGAAATTGTTTCAGATACAATAATTAATTCAATCAGGATAAAATGAAAAAACTTATCATCACTTTTTTAATCATGAGCCTGACTTTTGGATTAAAACTAAAAGCACAGGATACGCTCAGTCTGGAAAAATGCAGGGATGCCGCCTTGTCGAATTTCCCGCTGACAAAGGCTATTGAATTGTATCAGCAGTCAGGGAAATTCATGATAGATAAAAATTCAGCTTCGTATTTTCCAAGACTCAATCTGAATTCGCAGGCCACCTGGCAATCTCAGGTTACTTCCATCGACCTGAGCGGACTTCCTTTTCCGGTTAACATTACCCCTCCGCCAAATGACCAATACAAGGCTGTTGTTGAAATCAATCAGTTAATTTATGATGGGGGTCTGACCAGAAAACTGAATGCCATTCAAATCAATGAAACAGAAATAAACATTGCAGGTGTCAAGGTAGAGCAGTATAAAATCATCGATCAGATTAATCAGTTGTATATCAGTATTTTACTGTTAAACAAACAGCTTGAGCTAACAGAACTGACGAAAGAACTTATTGAGCAAAAATTAAAAAAAGCAGAAGCAGGAATCAGAAATGGGATATTTCTGCAAAGCCATGCCGATATATTAAAAGCCGAAATGCTGAAAATTGAACAGCAATTTAAAAATCTGTATTACAGAAAAAAAAGCCTGTTGGAATCTCTTTCAAAACTTACAGGTTTGGCAATTTCAGAAAACACCGTTTTCAGCGAAATTAAGGAGGAATATATTCAGGTTAAAAATTCCCGTCCTGAAGAAGCCTTGTTTGATTTTCAGAAAAAACTGATTGACAAAAGAATAGAATTGCTTTCTGTATCCCGTTTACCCAAATTATATGCCTTTGGACAGATGGGCTTTGGCAGGCCGGGACTTAACTTTCTGAGTAATGAATTTAAACCTTATGCCATCGCTGGCGCCAGCCTGAACTGGAATATCTGGGACTGGCATCAAAGCAAAAATGAAAAAAACAGCCTCGAAATCCAGAAGGAAATTATAGAAACCAAACGACAAACATTCGAACAATCTCTTGATATTCTTTCAGTTACTGAGAAAAACAACATTGACAAATACAATGAAGCTATCCTCAGAGACGCTGAGATCATTGCTTTAAGGGAGAAAATCACAAAAGTAGCTTCGAGCCAGCTTGACAACGGATCTATTACCGCCACAGAATATCTGGCAGAACTGAATGCTGAAATGCAGGCCAGACTCAACCTTGAAGTTAACAAGCTGTTGTTGCTTCAGGCAAAAATGAACTTAAATTTTATTAAAGGATACTAAATGACAGACAGATGAAAATAATCAATGCACTCGTAATTATTCTGATTCTTTTTTCCTCATGCAAAAGAGAATATGTTTCCGATGCTTACGGAAATTTTGAAACCCGGGAAATCATAGTATCTGCCATGGCAGGCGGGCCTATTGTTTCGCTTAAAATTGAGGAAGGCCAAACACTTGATTCAGGGCAGATTGCCGGAATAATTGATACTACCTCTCTGGTTATTCAGAAAGAGCAACTTTTAGCCAAAAAGGAGGCTATACTGGTAAAATCAGGGAATATAGAAGCTCAGGCAAAAGCCATCAGGGAGCAACTGTCCAGTTTACAGATTGAAAAAGAAAGATTGGAAAAACTCTTTAAGGAGGGAGCCGCCACTTCTCAGCAAATGGATGATATTAACGGAAAGATAAAAGTACTGAATGCACAAATTGAGAGCGTTCAAAGCCAGCAACCATCTATCTCAAAAGAAGCAGTATCTATTGACAAGCAAATAGATTTAATTGATTATCAGCTAAATAATTGCAAAATAGTCAATCCCCTAAAAGGAACTGTTCTTACCAAATATGCAGAACAAAGTGAAGTGGTAAGCATGGGAAAACCTATTTACAAAATTGCTGATTTGAGAAATATGTATCTGAGGGCTTACATCTCCGGTGGTCAATTGTCATCAGTTAAAATTGGGCAGAAAGTTAAGGTTTTAATTGATGACAAAAACAAGAAAATGAAAGAGTTAACAGGCATTGTCAGCTGGATAAGCAGCAATGCGGAATTTACTCCAAAAATCATACAGACCAAAGAAACAAGGGTCAATCTGGTTTATGCTATGAAAGTAAAAGTAAGCAATGACGGTAGTTTGAAGATTGGGATGCCCGGGGAGGTCAGGTTTGAATAGTAAACTAAAATATGGTAATCTCATTACAAAACAGCAACATTGATGAAAATCAGAATAAACAATATTTCCAGGCATTACGGAGAGGTTGAAGCCCTGAAAAATATCAGTCTCGAAATTCAGAAAGGGGAACTTTTTGGGTTCATCGGGCCTGATGGTGCGGGTAAAACCACCTTGTTCAGGATTATTGTTACACTGCTCAAACCTGATAGTGGCAATGTGAAAATCAATGGATTGGATACAATTAAAGACTATAAGGAAATCAGGAAGATAGTAGGGTATATGCCGGGTCGTTTTTCCTTATATCAGGACCTGACTGTGGAAGAAAACCTGAATTTTTATGCAGGTATTTTCGGGACAACAGTACAGGAGAACTATCACTTAATCATGGATATATATTCCCATATTGAACCCTATAAAAAGAGACTGGCAGGTAAACTTTCGGGCGGAATGAAACAAAAACTGGCTTTATCCTGTGCCATGATTCACAGACCTGAAATTCTTGTCCTCGATGAACCGACTACCGGGGTGGATGCCGTTAGCCGGAAAGAGTTCTGGGAAATGTTGAAAAATCTTAAAGAATCAGGGATTACAATTATTGTTTCCACACCCTACATGGATGAAGCAGCAAAATGTGACAGGGTTGCCCTGATTCAGCAGGGAAAGATAATGGCAATTGATCAACCTGATAATATTGTCAAAGAATTTAAGTCGGAACTCTTATCCATCTCTGCAGGCAACAACTATCAGTTATTGAATATCTTACGGCAATTTCCGAGAACGGAAAGCGTATTCCCTTTCGGCCAAAGCGTTCATTACACCGAAAAAGGAGGACAAATCCAATCAGTGGAAGAAATCATCAGTTATCTGGAAAAAAATGGCATCAGCAATTTAAAAATTGAGAAAATTAATGCAGGGATTGAGGATTGTTTTATGAAATTGATGAATGAAGAAAATAATTATTTTGGAGGGGGAATGAATTCCCCCTCTATTAACGGAACATTATGAAAAATATCCATGAGAAAGAGATTTTTTTTAATAGCCGGGGATTTAAATCCCCGGCTAAAAGGATTTTATTTATTCTCGAGATTTTTTTTTCAAATGCAGGGGATTTAAATCCCCTGCTAAAGGAATTTTATTTCTATCTCGAGGGAATGAATTCCCCCTCAATTAAAAGAACATTATGAAAATTGATTTTAGAAATGAGCAATATTCATCAATAGCAGGGGATTTAAATCCCCTGCTAATAAAAATCAAGAAATCATAAAAATAAGATTATGTCATTTTCACAAATATGGATACACTCAGTCTGGGCTACAAAAAATCGTTACCCTTTTTTAACAAAAGTTATCAGGATTAAGCTTTTTGAAAAATTCAGAGAAATTGCGAAAGATAAATCGTATTTTTTAGATACAACAGGAGGAATTGACGATCATGTTCACATAATTTTCAGTATGAGGCCTAACCAGATTATTTCTAATATTATAAAAGATTTTAAAGGCATTTCATCAAAATGGATTAATGACAACAATATTACTGAAGAATATTTTGAATGGCAGGAAGGCTTCAGTGCATTTTCAATCTCTCCATGGAATGTTGAGTTAATAAGAAATTACATTAAAAATCAGGAACAGCATCACAAGAATCAAGGATTTGATGATGAGTTAAAAAGATTAAACAAAAGTGAAATTATATAAAATGAGAAAAGTTAAAATAGATTATTTGATAGCCAAGGATTTAAATCCCCTGCTAAAGGAATTTTATTTCTATTTCGAGGGAATGAATTCCCCCTCTATTAAAAAAACATTATGAAAATTGATTATAGAAATGAGAAATATTCATCAATAGCAGGGGATTTAAATCCCCTGCTATTAAAAATTAAGGATTTGAACCCATGACTAAAAATTAATAACATTTACATGCAATCTGAATCTATCATTGATGTTAAAAACCTGGTAAAAAAGTTCGGTTCGTTTGTGGCAAACGATAATCTGACTTTTGAAGTTAAGAAAGGTGAAATTTTCGGCTTTCTTGGGGCTAATGGAGCCGGTAAAACCACCGCTATCCGTATTTTATGCGGCCTTTCCTATCCGACTTCAGGTGAAGTAAATATTGCAGGTTATGATATTTATAAAGACAGGGAAAAGATAAAAAAAAGTATCGGATACATGAGCCAGAAATTCAGCCTGTACGAAGATCTGACGGTGTATGAGAATATCCGCTTCTATGCAGGAATTTACGGTATTGACAAAAAATCCATCAAATCAAGAACTGATGAATTGCTGGAAAAGCTTAATATGATTGACATCAGAAACAAGCTGATAAAGGATTTGCCGCTGGGATGGAGGCAGAAAATTGCTTTTTCAGTGGCTATTTTTCATCATCCTGCGATTGTTTTTCTTGATGAGCCAACAGGCGGGGTTGACCCCATCACAAGACGTCAGTTCTGGGAGTTGATTTATCAGGCTGCTCATGATGGAATTACTGTCTTTGTTACCACTCACTACATGGATGAGGCTGAATATTGTCAGAGGGTAGCCATCATGACGGAAGGGAAAATTGCGGTGACAGATGCTCCGCTTAATCTGATAAAAAAATATGCTGTTAATAATATGGACGAAGTATTTTTAAAAATTGCAAGAGCTTAAAAGATGAAAAGGTTTATCGGGTTTGTCAGAAAAGAGTTTTACCATATCATCAGAGACTGGCGGACACTCATTATCCTGTTCGGGATGCCTGTCATTCAGCTGATTCTTTTCGGATATGTCATTACCAATGAGATAAAGGATGTAAAAATTGCTGTCTTTGACCAGTCAAAAGATGAGACCACACTGCGGCTCATTAATAAAATAACTGCTTCAGGCTATTTCAAGCTGACAGAAAATATTAACAGCTATGATGAAATCGAGCAGATATTTAAAAAAGGCTTTGTCAAACAAGTCGTTGTGTTTGAACCTGATTTTGCGAAGAAACTAAAAAAAGAAGGTAAAGCCAGTATCCAGTTGCTGACAGATGCTTCAGAACCAAACACTGCCAACTTGGTAGTCAATTACACTTCGGGCATTATCAGTGGGTTTATGGCTGAAGAAAACAAACCGGCAGATATTCCGGTGAAAATAATCCCCGAAGTCAGGATGCTTTACAATCCTGAGCTAAAAGGTGTTTTTATGTTTGTTCCGGGAATCATGGCCATGCTGCTGATGCTGGTGTCGGCTATTATGACCTCTATCTCCATCACCCGTGAAAAAGAGCTTGGTACGATGGAAGTTTTGCTGGTCAGCCCGCTGAAACCTGTACAGATTATTTTCGGCAAGGTTGCACCTTATGTCCTGCTTGCTTTTATTGATGCCATCATTATCATTGCCATCGGGCACTTTGTTTTCAAAATGCCGGTGCTGGGGAGCGTCTCACTATTGATGCTGGAAGCATTGATTTTCATCACTGTAGCCCTTTCGTTAGGCATTCTGATTTCTACTGTTACCAACAGTCAGCAGGTCGCCATGATGTTGTCAATGGTAGCCCTGATGTTGCCGACTATCCTATTATCAGGTTTTATCTTTCCGATTGAAAATATGCCCTGGCTTTTACAGGCCTTATGCCAGATTATGCCGCCAAAATATTTTATCATCATTATCAAAAGCATTATGCTGAAAGGAAATGGATTTTTGTATGTCTGGAAAGAAACCCTGATATTACTGGCAATGGCAGCCTTTTTCATATTACTGAGTGTTAAAAAATTTAAAGTCCGGCTGGAGGCTTAACCCATGAAAACAATATTTTATATCATACAAAAAGAGTTTATTCAGGTTTCCAGAAACAGGATGATGCTACCCATCATTTTTGTGGTGCCGATTGTTCAGTTACTGATACTGGTGCATGCAGCCACTTTTGAGATGAAGCAGATTAAAATGTGTGTGGTGGACAACGACTTTTCAGCCACTTCACGTAAGCTGATTTCAAAATTCTCAGGTTCCCCATTTTTCAGGATAAAATATTCTTCATTTTCTTATTCCGAAGCAGAAAAATTTCTCCAAAAAGGTAAGGCAGATGTGATTCTTCAGATTCCTCCTCATTTTGAAAAAAACCTGAATACAAATAATCCCGGGAAAGTCATGCTAAGCATAAATGCAATAAACGGGGTGGCTGCAGGATTGATTTATGCCTATTCAGGTCAGATTATCAATGATTTTAACAAAGATATGAGCTCCGGAAAAATCCAGATAGCAGAAAATCATACGAGGCCTGAAACCATTAATATCACCTATACCCATTGGTACAACCCGCAGTTGAACTATAAAACCTTTATGGTTCCGGGCATTCTGGTATTGCTGGTAACTTTAATCGGGCTGTTTCTGGCAGGAATGAACATTGTCAGAGAAAAAGAAATCGGTACGATAGAACAGATAAATGTAACTCCCATCAAAAAATATCAGTTTATTGCAGGCAAACTCGTCCCGTTCTGGATCATTGCATTGTTTGATCTTGCCTTTGGACTGAGCCTTGGCAAATTGCTCTTCAATATCCCTATGCTGGGCAGTCTTTGGTTGGTTTTTCTTGCTGCTGCCATTTATCTGATAGCTGTTCTGGGAATGGGACTTTTTATTTCCACCCTTGCCAACACCCAGCAACAGGCCATGTTTCTTTCCTTCTTTTTTATGATAGTCTTTCTGCTTATGAGCGGTTTGTTTACTTCGGTGGAAAGTATGCCCCAATGGGCACAGTATTTCAACAAAATCAATCCCATAGCCTATTTTATCCGTATCATGCGGATGGTTTTGCTGAAAGGATCAGGTTTTTCAGATATTCGCATTGAATTGCTATCGCTGGCAGCCATCGGATCGGCTGTGCTGGCAATGGCAGTCAGGAGATACCGGAAGGTAGCGTGAAACTAATATTTTGGCAATGCTATTTACCTATGATAAACTTCTGTGTAAGAATGTTTTCTTTTGTAAAAAGGCTGAAAAAATACAATCCATCCGGCTGATTTTCAAGGTTTAATTCGATAATATCACCAGTCGTTGCTTTAATAGAACGCCTCCAGATCACTTGTCCGTTCATTTCGCTTAGCTGAAGGCTGACATCCTGCCTTTCTTTGAGATCAAACTCTATAAAAACTTTTCCCGATGATGGATTTGGATTGATTTTTAATGAATTTTCAGTTATCAGTTTTTCTCCCCTGATGTCTAATGCCCAACCGGTGGTAAAATCATGAACAATCTCATTGCCAAAATCAGGATTAAACATTTTCAGATAAGGACCATCCAGGCTTCTCAAACGAAGATATCCATTCCCGTCATTATTGTTCCAGAACGAGAGCCCGTCACCATCTGTATCCAGCATTTTCAGGGTATAACAGCCGTAAGTGTTCGGCAATGTTAACGTATCCATGTAAAGTTTGTTGGCCTGAAGATTTTCTCTTTTGTAAACAATATTCCCGGCAGCATCACTTATCTGGCACCTTGATTCCTGGGGAAAACTGTTTGTCCTCAGATACACGACAAAACGGTTAGGATATACCGGTGGAATTTCAAACTCTTTAATGACAGTGTTATTAAATGAATAATCATCCGTTGCATTGTTAACTTTAGAAACAGAAACCCTGAACCTGTTATCTCTGATCCAGCCTCCCCAGTAAAAAGGAAGTTCAATTTCTGTTTTATCAAGAGGCTCTAACTGTCCGCTCCACCTGAAATTTGAGCTGTAAGTGCCATCTGTTTTACCATAATTAAATTCAATCGAGGTGATTTTCTGTTTCCCTGTATTTTGAACCAAAACCCTCGGATTTGCACAATGCGGATTCTCTCTAAGGTATTCCTGATGCTTGTTCGGAACGATAATATCAACCACAGCAGCGTCAAGAGAGAAATTAAAGTCGCTATATGAAATTAATTGGGATTCAAGCACGAAATTACCCCCTGCATCACTTTCAGCATTGTAGTCAATTTTAACTGAGTCTTTTTGTTTATCAATAAAACTACTTACCTCCCAGTCGTAAGTATAAACCGGAGCACCAGGACACCATCCGGCACGGTCATAAATCCATGTTCCTCCTTGCGGATATAGCGGATTTGAAGCACACTCCGTCCAGAGCAGCCAACGGTAACGCATAGTATCGTTCAACCATAACTCATGGTATTTCGGACAAAATTCAGCACAATTGTTCGGGGCCGCCATCCCGTGTCCCGTTGTCCTTGTTTTCACCCTGAAATATTCAGCTTTTTTATTCAACGTAAGCCATTTCGGTTGCACCAGACTGGCAAAGTTAGGGAGTCCGAAACTTCCGCTGTATAAGGTTTGTACACTCAGCACATCCCTTGGAGGTGTTCCTTCTATCATTACAAAGTCGAGTTGATGGAGTTCCTGCCAGTTGCCTGAACTGATTTTGACTGAATCATGCAACAGAGGTGCATAGTCGCTGACATCATATATCCAGGTAAATCCATCGCCCAGATCGAGGTTAATGCCATAGGGAGTAATAAAGCGTCCTATTTCGTAACGGTCAAGTATTCTGTATTTTTCATCGTATTTTGCCTCCGTCATTATTTTATAAATGACTGAATCCGGTTTAATCTTAATAAACTGAACAGGCTTTCCGTTGGAGTCAAAAAGCACACGCTGATAAGGAGGATAGACATATAAGGTATCGGTGGGAATATCCGGTTTTGAAAAATTGCTGAATAATACCAGCATATTTGATTGATTCTCAATAGAATCAGTTAATATATTTCTGGTTACTTTCTGTTGATAATTGCTTTGGTCAAATATGATTTCAGGAAGAAAATTCCCGTTTCTCATATTTTTAAAAAGGCTGACAGGAGAATGTGGTTTCCAGCCGGGCCCTGTATTCATTTTTCCCTGCCATTTGTTCGGACTGATATCTTTCACTGTTTTGCCTTGTCCTTCGTCAAATGGAAACCAAGCCACAAGATTATTGTATATTGCATCTGAAGGTTTGGGCGGGTTATACATGATTTTCTGAATATCAGCCTGACCGAGTGCCTTGTTCCACACACTGAATTCATCGAGCATTCCGTCATAAAAATTTCCTGTACCGGCTTCATTTGAGCCAATTCTGAATGTTTTCACATTTTTAATACTCTTGCTTTTTGATGTACCACTCTGAAACAATACCCCGTTAAGGTAAATTTTCATTTCTCCGGTGGAGGTGTTTTTAGTAAATGCCCAGAAATTCCATTTACCTTTAAATGAAGAGGTATCGGCCAGCTTTTCAATACGGTCGTAGCCGCTGCCATCGTTTCCGGCATCCCAGTAAACATGTCCGTCTCCCCAAGGCAGATGAACATTGAATATTCGTCTGTTGGCAGAGTCAACACCTTCAAAAACAGTATTGTTCTGAGGCTGATACTTCGGATTGCCGTATTGCCAGAAAGCAAAGGTTACTTCATTTGTAAGCGATGAAAAAAGATTTTGAGGTAAAACGATATAATCGAGGTTTTCAAAAAAGAGTGTATAATCAGAAGATGCTGATTGTGAAGAACTTAAATAATTAACAGGATGGGCAAGCATTTTAACAGGCTCTGAGGGAGCAAACAAAATCATTTCGACCAAAATATTGGAAAATGAATCCCATTGAAATGAATTGAAGAAAGGGAAATAGTTGACTCCTTTTGCTGAAAGCTGAACTTTTCCATCAAAAACCACCTCAAAAATGTCATTTCCAGGCTGATTGACCGAATCTTTTTTTGTAAGTGCCATTCTGATCATCACTCTTCCCAGATTAACAGCTGCATCAGCCACATACAGGGCTATTCCGGTAATATTTTTTTTCATCAGACCTGCTCCTGCCAACTCATCTGCTTTCCATAAAAAAACGGTTTTCTGAAAATCAAGTTTTGAAATAAATTCTTTTTCAATGCTGTTCGAAGTATCCCCAACCATCGTTTGTTGAAAATCCAGCGTATCTGAATTTATGGTTTCATACTCAAAATGACTGGAATAAAGCCATGATGGGGTTTTCATATAGCTGAAACTGTCTTTTTCGGCTCCATCCACCTTGAAATTAGGAAATTTTTTGTATTCATTTGTCTTTTTTGAGGCATAAGTATAGGTAAGATAATCCCACTCTCCGCAACGATACGGACTGTTCTGAGGGTCACATTTCAGGGTATAATACATTAAAATCCTTTGGAATTTATGTGAAGTATCCGGAAATACCACCCAGTTTTCCTTTACGTCTCCCCTTTGGCTGAAATTGATTGCCTGAATTCTGATGGTATCGCCAGGTCCTGAAAAGACCTTTGATGACGTCATCAGAAAGAGAAAAAAAGATAAGAATCTGATATTCAGTTTTTTAACACTCATAACAATGGATTTGAATCAATTTTCAGTTGCAAAGGTAAAGATTGTCTTTTATACTGTACCAATATAATTAATGAATGCATTCCATTTAGTCCAATACCCAACATGAAAACAGCTTGCTGACAGGAAAAATATGCTGATTATCAAGAGAAAAGCTCTTACAGGCATTCGGAACCAATAAAATAATAAATCGATAATATTAAATCCGTTTCTATTTCCTGAACAAGGCAGTAACCCTGTCAAAAATTCCGTTCATCCATGCGATAGCCATCCCATAGTTGGTAACAGGAATACCGTTGTCAATAAAAGGTTTAATACGTGCCGAAAGCTGTCTGGGAGTTACCATACATCCCCCACACTGAATGACCAGTGAATACTGATGTATATCGTGCGGAATCGAAGCAAGTCCGGCAATTATTTCGAAGCTCAGTGATTTGCCGGAATATTTTTTTATCCATTCGGGCAACTTATGTCTTCCGATGTCATCACAATTGACCTGATGCGTACAACTTTCCAGAATCAGTACTTTATCACCATCTTTTAGCTGATCTATTTTGGGCGTATCTTTCAGATATTCATCAAATTCCCCTTTCAGGCGGGCAAAAATGATGGAGAAGCTCGTCAATGGAATATTTTCAGGAACTATTTTACTCACTTTTTCAAAAACCTGACTATCGGTTACCACCAACGCAGGCTGTATTGATGTATTTTGAAAAAACTGCTTTAGTTCACTTTCCTGCAACACAATACAGATGGCATGCTGATCCAGAACATCGCGTATTGCCATTTGCTGAGGCAATATCATTCTTCCTTCAGGGGCTTCTTTGTCAATGGGAGTAACCAGTACCACAAATTCACCGGGATTAATTAAATCTGCCATTAATCGCTTCTGTTTATAGGCATTTTCAGGGATAATGTTTTTCAGCTTACTGATAAGAACTTCCAGATTGTCAGGTGCATAAGTGGTAAATTCGATGATGTCGCCATTGTAATATTGTCTGATTTTCTTTTCAGTATCAGCATTCAACCTTTTCAGATCTGATTTGTTATGAACCAATAAAAAAGGCACTGCAGCTTCCCTGAGCTTATTAATCCATTCAATTTCAATTTCATCAAAGACATTTGATGCTATGATTAAAATGGCACAATCAATCAGGTTAATCACATTCATGGTTTTCTGAACACGTTTCAGTCCCAGCTCGCCTGTATCGTCAATTCCTGCTGTATCAATGACTATGGCAGGCCCGATACCGAAAATTTCTATGGACTTCTTTACCGGATCGGTGGTGGTTCCGGCATGGTCTGAGACAATTGCCACGTCCTGACCTGTCAATGTATTAATAAAGGAACTCTTGCCATTGTTTCTTCTACCGAAAATGCCAATATGCGGCTTGCCAATGATTGATGATTTTGACATTTGATTTGAATAACCGAGCTTTTTGTTATCATTGTTTATTTCTTCTATTTTCATCGTATCTGTTTTTAAATTTTCGTTCATCTTAAGCTTGTATCATCTCATTCTCCTGATAATAAACTGTTTATTTATCATTGATTATAAATATTTTATGCTAAAAAGTGTCAAGGTCATATTCTTAAAAATATAAGTCTCTTTCCCCATTTTTTATTCTTTCAATTCTGTCAGTAATTTCCTTTTTATTTCTTGAGAAATTATTTTTACTTAATTCATTTTCAATAAGTTTCCATCCTTTTTCAGCTGTATCAGGAGGTGCATAATCCACCAGATATTCGGAAAAGGTCAGGATAGCATTGGCTGTACAGAATCTTTTGATAAAACCCGGAACACTAAACTCCATGAAATGTTCTCCTGTTCTGCCCTTTCTGTAGCAGGCAGTACAAAAGGACGGCAACATCTGCTGTTCCATCAGTTCCTCAATGATTTCATTCAGCGAGCGGTTATCATTGATGCGAAACTGTCCCCTGTTCAGATCCTGCATTTCATTGATATTTGAGGAATAACTTCCGAGTTCAAGCCTGGTACCCCCATCAATTTGTGAAACACCATATTGTAAAAGCTCATTGCGGAGTTCAAGGGGTTCGCGGGCGGTCAGTATCAATCCGGTATAGGGTACTGCAAGGCGGATAATGGCCACCATGCGAGAAAAATCTGCATCATTCATGAAATACTTTTTACCCATTTGCAGCATGGAAGCATCTTTAATTCTCGGAAACGAAATGGTATGCGGACCAACATTAAAACAGGCTTCCAGGTGGTTGACATGGCGAAGCAGTCCCATAACTTCAAATTTCCAGTCGTAAAGTCCGAATAATGCTCCTATACCTACATCATCAATACCGGCTTCCATAGCCCTGTCAAGAGCGGTCAGGCGGTAATGATAATCAGCTTTTTTGCCCCGAAGGTGGTAGGTATGGTACGCCTCAGGGTGATAGGTTTCCTGAAAAATCTGATAAGTCCCGATTCCGGCCTCCCTGACAGTTTTAAAACCTTCTGTTTCCAAAGGAGCTGCATTGATATTCACTCTTCTGATTTCTCCTCTTCCCTTTTTAACAGAATAAGCCAGCCTGACGGTATGCGCAATAAACTCAGGATTGTACTGTGCATGCTCTCCGTAAACCAGAATCAGTCGCTTTTGTCCGTTGTCTTCCAGTGCTTCTATCTCTCTGACAATTTCTTCATCTGACAGGGTCTTTCTTACTGCCTGCGTATTTGAGGCCCTGAAACCGCAATAAGTACAATTATTTGAACATTTGTTGCCGATATATAAAGGAGCAAAAAGCACGATACGGTTGCCATAAACTAGCTGCTTCAGCTTTTTGGCCCCTTCCCTGATTTCATTTACCATTTCAGGGTCGTCAACATTCAGCAAAACAGCCGTTTCTTTCAGGCTCAGTCTTTTTTTATCAAGCGATTTTGAAATAATTTCTCTGACTTTGGCCGGATCAGGTTTTGCATTTTTCAGTATCTCTTCAATTTCACCTGCATCTATAAAAGATTGATGAGCTCTGTCTTCAATTCTATATTTTTCCGGTATAAATTTCATATTATTAAGATTTTACAGGTAATTCCACGGTAAAAATACTTCCCTTGTCCGGTTCACTTTTTACCTTGATATTTCCATGGTATTCCTCAACAATTTTTCTGACGATGGATAAACCTAAGCCACTCCCACTGATGCCTTTGGTCTTTTCCGATTTTATTCTGACAAATTCGTTGAAAAGTTTTGAAACATCTTCTTCACTCATCCCGATCCCGGTGTCCTCTACCGTGATAATAATTTTATCCCCTTCCTTTCTGAGATCAAGATTTACCATTCCTCCATCAGGCTTGTTATATTTAACTGCATTCGATAACAGGTTGTTGAAAATGGAGTCCATTTCATTCGAATCGGCAATGAAATAAAGCGACTCAGGAAGATTTACATTTAACCTGACTTTCCTCTGCATGGCATAGGCTTCAACGGAGTAAACCGCTTTCCGGGCAGTATCGGCAAGGTCAATATTCCTGAGTTCCCTGATGTTTTTGCCTGATTCAATTTTTGTCAGGTCAAGCAAATCCATGATCAGGTTACGCATTCCGTTCAGGCGTTCCATACAACGATCGATCATCGGCATGTAATCATCGATATTTTCTCCTAACTGCCTGTCTTTCATCATCTTTAAATAACCATCAATGGCATTTACGGGAGATTTAAGTTCATGAGAAAGCACTGAAATAAATCTGTTTCTGGCCTGTTTCCCCTGTCCGTTACTCATTTGTCTGGTCATGCGTCTGAGATACAGGTGTTTGGTGATATTTTCCATGGCCGACTTGAGTTCCTGCGGGGTAAAAGGCTTCGGAACAAAATTATATGCCCCGTTTTGAGTAGCTTTTACAGCCAGATCAAGTGAGGCATAACTGGTAATCATCATCACAAGGCTTTCAATTTGTTTTTCATTGATGTATTCCAGCACCTCTATGCCATCAATACCAGGAAGTTTGTTGTCGAGCAACACAATATCCGGAACCTGCCGGTTGATCCATTCGATGGCTTCCTCTCCTGAACCGGCTTCAATCATTTCGAAGTCAAAGTCTTCTTCCATGAAAGGAAAGCCTACGGTAAAATTTTTCAATATTCTGTTGATTCCGGAACGTATTCCCGGCTCATCATCTACTATAAGTACCTTTAATGTTGCCATCTCATTTTCTTTTAAAATCAGGACAAAATTATCCTAAACCCGCTGGGACATAAAAGAGCGGAAAACTCATCCTGAAAGTCAGTAAAAACACTTGTTTCTCATTTAACTAATTAAATTTCAACCTCTTACAATCAATTTCAATATTATCCTCACACTGATAATTATTTTACAAATAAATGATAAACAATAACTTAAAGAAAAAACTTTTCAATAGCGATGAAAACATGAATTTTTAAAACAGGTGTTTTAACGGGGTGACACTTTTTGAAGTTTTACGGGAAGTAAACTGAGAGGTTTAATAAGTGAAAAATCTGGTTGAGCCTCTTAATGAAAAATAAATCAGCAGATGAGAAGAAACACTCAGCAGTATTCAGCATTTATCTCTGAATGTACATAATTGTAGGTAAAACAAAATACTAATAAATCTATTCAGAGTGGAGAAAAAGAAAGAGTTAAATTTTCATTACTTTTTTAATTTCACGATGCAACTGATCGCCACGAATGCCTTTATCGAGATATAGGTCGGCTTTGATCCACTGCCTGTCCTGACTGGTTTCAAGGCTGAAAGTATATCCGGTTTCTGCAGTTACAGCTGTTGCAATAATGACGGGCACATCGGGATATTTTTTCTTTAATTTGTAACTGAGAATAAATCCGCTGTCTTCCTGTTCCATCATGAGGTCGAGGACAGCCAGATCAGGACGGTGAGATTCGATATAAGCTTCTCCATCTTTCTGACTTTCAGCAGTATCCACACTAAAGCCCAGCTTTTCAAACTGAGTTTTCAACTGATACAGGCAATCTGTATCATCATCAACAATGAGTACTTTCATTTTATTATTTTTTTCTGAATTATTCATAATCAATCATTTAAACTTTTATCGTCTCTGTTGAATTTTTTCTTGGCAAAGTGATGATAAAGGCTGTTCCGACAGGACCTTTCTGTGCATCCTGGTTTGAAACTACCTGTATTTTTCCTCTATGCATTTTTATAATACCATAAATCAGAGGGAGTCCGAGCCCGGTTCCTTTTCCCGGTTTTTTAGTTGTAAAGAAGGGCGTAAAAATCTTATCCATATTTTCGGGAGAAATACCCACACCGGTATCTCTGACTTCTATTCTGATTTCATCGTCATTTCCGCTCAGCCTGAGGAAAATGTTCCCGCCATTTGGCATAGCCTCCACTGCATTTTTCAGCAGATTGGTCAACACCTGCATCATCTGGTCGGTATCGATCATAATCGAGTGGTTTTCCAGTGATGATTGTATGTCAACGCTGATATTTCCGGGAATAATCACCGATTCGGTACTGTGTTTTACAAAATCTAACAAATCGGTTTCCGAGTACCTGACCTGATTTTTTCTGGCAAAGTTCAGCAAGCCGCTGACAATGTTTTTACATCTGTTGGCCTGCTCTGCAATCAGCTCAAGATCATGTTTGATAGGGTCGTCCGGTTTTGCTTCTTCTTTCAGGATATTACTATACATAGTAATGATTCCCAATGGGTTGTTAAGCTCATGGGCAATGCCGGCTGAAAGCTGTCCCATGCTTGCCAGTTTTTCGCTTTGCCGGAGTGCCTGACGGGTGGAGACAAGTTCCTGATAGGTTTCGTTCAGCTGACGGATGGAGGCATGTAGTTTATCTATCGAATAAGGCAGACACATTTCGTTTTCGGCAAGTCCTTCGATGATGGCAATGGCATGCTCCACGCAGGTATCATAGCCGCAGGCTCCGCAATTCAAATGGTCTTCCGCCCTGGTTTTCCCCATTTTTTCCAAAACCTGTCTGATTTCTTCATCCGTTGGCTTGGGAATTCTTCTGTCGAGTGGTTCAAATTCCTGAGAAAGATCAATGTTTTCAAATTCTTTCACTTCATTCTCCCATTCCTGAATATTAAGCTTCTCCATTTTTTTCTGTACATAGCAGGTAATCATGTTTCTCCGGGCATAACGTTTTCCACCTCTGCTCATACCTGGCCCCATGATGCATCCCTCGCAGGCAAGCACTTCCAGATGTTTTATCCCTACAAGCTCATTGGAAAATTCTTCAATGGCATCCCTGAAATTCACCCTTCCTTCTGCTGTCAGTACTTTTCCCCTGCTGATATCATCTACAATTTCCATATTCTGAAGCAGGCCACGGGCAACAGGAAAAATAGCTCCTTTACCTGCGAGAGGCGGATCAAATTCTGACGGACTGACCTGCTCCTTTGAAATTCCCTTTTCCCTGAACATTTCCCTGAGTTCCTGGAAGGTGCATACATAATCCAGTTCATCGCTTTCAGCCTTTTTGGCAATACATGGTCCGAAAAATACCAGTTTATATTCATTGCCATACTTTTCTTTCAGTACCCTGGCAGTTGCCACCATTGGCGAAACAACAGGTGCAAGATTTTTGGTCAGTTCAGGATAATAATGTTTGATATAATAAGCCACTGCAGGGCAGTCGGAGGTAATGACGGGCTTTGAATCATTTTTTTCAAGGAGTTTTGAATATTCTTTGGCGACCAGATCGGCTCCGAAGGCTATCTCACAAACCTTATCAAACCCAAGGCTACGCAACATGCCTACCAATAAACGGTAATCTCCTGTTTCATTAAATTCAGCAGCAAAACTTGGTGCCAGACAAGCTATCGTTTTCTGACCCGATTCCAGCAGGCGGATAACCTCCTCTGTAAATTTAAGATAAATTTTTGCTTCCTGACTGCATACCTTCACACAATTTCCGCAGCCAATACAACGCTCAGGCATTACTTCAGCCTGTCCGTTTATGATGCGTATGGCTTTTACCGGGCATTCCCTGACGCAGGTATAGCATACCCTGCACCGGTCTTTCACCGTGTAAACCAACTGCCTGTATTTACTGCTTCCCATCATGGCTGCTTTATTTTAAAACTTCTCTTTCCATATAAGAAGTATGAAGTATTTTATGGCTCAGGTGCCCGTTGGGTTTACCAAGATGTTTGGCATAAAGTTCTTTAATATAAGGATTCAGGTGTGAGGCTTTTATACTGTCAGTATCGTCAATGGCATAAA
The DNA here is from genome assembly GCA_012517435.1 of Sphingobacteriales bacterium. Taxonomy (NCBI): domain Bacteria; kingdom Pseudomonadati; phylum Bacteroidota; class Sphingobacteriia; order Sphingobacteriales; species Sphingobacteriales bacterium. The sequence continues at coordinate 33,043 of JAAYUY010000011.1, forward strand.
GGCTTTTCATTCGCTCCATGACTGAAGCTGAATCACTGCCGATAGGTTGCCCCCCTCCATTGACACATCCCCCCGGACAAGCCATCACTTCAATAAAGTGAATATCGTCTCTGCCGTTTTTAATATCTTCAAGAAGTTTGCGGGCATTCGCCAGTCCGCTGACTACGGCAACGCCAAGTTTTAACTCATCGATTTCCAGATGAGCTGTTTTAATACCTGCTGTTCCCCTGAGTTGCGGGATACGGTAAGCTGTCAGCTCCTTGCCGGTCAGAAAGAAGTGAGCCGTGCGTAAAGCGGCTTCCATGACACCACCTGATGCACCAAATATTTTACCGGCAGAACTCCTCATACCTAAAGGAGAATCGGCCAATTCAGGGTTTAAACGGGTAAGATCAAGATGATGCAACCTGATGAGTTTTGCCAGCTCTCTGGTGGTCAGCACCGCATCCACATCATTAATCCCTTCGAAAATCATCTCATCTCTCTGCTGTTCAAATTTCTTAGCCGTACAAGGCATGACAGATACCACGTATATGTTTTCCTTTTTCAATCCGCTTTCTTTTGCATAGATATTTTTAATGACGGCACCCATCATTTGTTGCGGTGATTTACAGGTAGATAAGTTGGGTATCATCTCAGGGTAAAATTCTTCGGTAAATTTGACCCAACCCGGACAACAACTGGTGAACATGGGCAAAGTGCCCCCGTTTCTGATTCGTCCGATAAGCTCAGTCGCTTCTTCAATGATGGTGAGATCGGCACTGAAAGATGTGTCAAAAACAGCATTAAAGCCGATTTTACGCAATGCTGCATTCAGTTGTCCGATAAGTTCCTTTCCCGATTCAAGTCCAAATTCTTCAGCCAGAGAAACAGTAATAGATGGGGCATACTGAACGATAAGTGTTTTTTCCTTTTTTGAAAGCATGTCTAATACTTCAGGAAGATGGGATTTTTCAGTAAGTGCTCCAGTTGGGCAGGCCATGATACACTGACCACAGTTGATACAACTCGACACATTAAGTCCGCGGTTGTAAACCGTGTTAATCACTGTTTTGCTGCCTCTTCCGACAAAGTCAATGGCAGCCACCCCTTCAATTTCTTCACATACCCTGACACAACGCCCGCAAAGAATACACTTGGCAGAATCACGTATGATGGAAGGACTGGAAACGTCCATCTGATAGCGTTTTTTGACACTGTTCAGGCGTCTGTCTGTAATATTCAGTTCTCCGGACAACTGCTGAAGTTCACATTTCCCCGATCTGACACAATAAAGGCAATCATCCGGATGATTGTTGAGTAAAAGTTCAACAATAACTTTCCGGGAGGTTATAACCCTCTGAGAATGAGTTTGAATTTTCATCCCTTCAGCCACAGGCTCTGAGCAAGCCGTTACCAGATTTCGTCTTCCCTCGACCTCTACCACGCACATTCTGCAGGCTCCGCTGGGGAACATGTCTTTGATATGGCAAAGTGTCGGGACATTTATGTTATTTCTTTTCAATACTTCAAGGATGGTTTCCCCTTTTCTGGCACCTATCTCCTGATTGTTTACCGTGATGTTAAAATCGTAATTTGCCGTATTTATTTCGTTACGCATAATTTTGGTTTTATTCATTTAACGACAATTCCACCTGTACCTGTTTTTTCTCTCCTTCAATATATATTGCTCCGAAGTTACAGGCAGCCTGACAACTGCCGCAACCGGTACATTTCTCTGCAATGATGTAATGCGGGTTTTTTCTCGACCCGACAATGGCATTTACGGGGCATTTTTTGGTACAAGCCGTACATCCCGTACAAAGGGCATCATCGATCACATAGGTTCTTAATCCCTGACAAACGCCTGCCCTGCAATGCCTTTCATAAATATGTTCTTCATATTCATCTCTGAACCATCGCAAGGTACTCAGCACAGGATTTGGTGCCGATTGTCCAAGCCCGCAAAGAGAAGTGTCTTTTATGACCATGGCCAGATTTTCAAGCTGAACAATCTTTTTAAAACGGGACAAGGCATTCCCGTCAAAAGGTTTTTTTGTTATTTCCTCCAGGGTTTCGAGCATGACTTTGGTACCTTCGCGGCATGGAATACATTTTCCGCAACTTTCACGCTGGATAAAATCCATGAAAAACTTTGCCACATCGACCATACAGGTATCTTCATCCATGACTACCATACCACCTGATCCCATCATTGCACCAACAGACAGCAAGGATTCATAATCGATAGGAATATCAAGGTTCACCTCTGTAACACAACCTCCTGAAGGACCGCCCATCTGAACAGCCTTGAATTTTCTTTCATTTTTAATTCCTCCGCCAATGTTAAAAATTATTTCCCTGATGGTCGTTCCCATCGGAATTTCGACCAGGCCTGTTCTTTTTATCTTTCCTGAGAGGGCAAAAACCTTTGTTCCCTTGCTGGTTTTTGTTCCCATGGAAGCAAAATAATCAGCCCCTTTATTGAAAATAGAAGGGACATTGGCAAGTGTCTCTACATTATTTATAACTGTCGGTTTACCAAAAAGCCCCTGAGTAGTTGGATAAGGAGGCCTTGGGCGGGGCATTCCTCTTTTTCCTTCAATGCTATGAATCAATGCGGTTTCTTCTCCGCAGACGAAAGCACCTGCCCCTTTTTTGATGATAATTTCCAGATCCTGTCCTGTTCCGAAAATATTTTTCCCAATCAGTCCGTATTCTTTGGCGTCAGCAATTGCCTTAATCAGCCTTTCAATGGCAAGGGGGTATTCAGCACGTATGTAAACATAAGCTTTGGTGGCCCCGATGGCGTAAGCTGCAATGCACATTCCTTCAAGAAGCTTGTGCGGATCGCCTTCGATGACTGCCCTGTCCATAAAAGCACCGGGATCACCTTCATCTGCATTGCAAATCAGGTATTTCTGATCAGCTGGGCTGGCAAGTCCAAGTTTCCACTTCGTTCCGGTACTGAAGCCTCCCCCTCCTCTTCCCCTGAGTCCGCTTTTCAATACTTCATCACATACATCTTCCCTCGATTTACCTTTAATAACCTGAAGATAAGCCTGATAGCCTCCTCTTGCGATGTATTCTTCAATACTCACAGGGTCAGATATTCCGCAATTTTCAAGAACCAGCCTTTTTTGCAACCTGAAAAAAGGATGTTCGCTGATGAAAGGAACATTTTCCCATGCTTCCCCTTCATCGTCAAACTGTCCGATAATCTTCAGCACAGGGAGTCTGCCATTCATAACGGCCTGAAGAAGTTCAGTTACTTTATCCTGAGTAACCTGCTCAAAACTTATCCGCTTTTTGCCCGGTAGCTTCACATCGACAATAGGTTCACTGGAACACAGACCTATGCATCCCACTCTGACTACATCAGCTTTTATCTCATTGGATTTCAAATAGTTTTCAATCGCCTCCATAGTCTTTCCTGCACCAGCACCCAGGCCACAGGTACCGGCTCCGACAAAAATGACCGGACGGTCCACCAGTTCTTTCCGCAGATATGCACAAATTTTATCAGGCGAACTGTCCGGCTCTTTGTACTTATTCTTAGCTAATACTTTTTCTTTCAGGATTTCCATAACTTTTCATTAAACATTTTCAACCAAAGCTCCCTGTTCTTTCAATTCTCTTGATTTATAATCATCGATAATCTGTTTTAAACCGGAGGCAGTCACTTTTGCGTAAAATTCTCCGTTAATGGTGATGACCGGAGCCAATCCGCAGGCACCTATACACGCTACCACCTCAATACTAAACAAACCATCCGAAGTCGTTCGCCCGGCTTTAGTCTTCAACAGTTTTTCAAGCTCTTCCAGGACGGTTGCAGAGCCCAGTACGTGACAAGCCGTTCCGCGGCATACCTGAATATGGTATTTACCGGGTTTTTCAAATCTGAACTGGTTGTAAAAAGTAGCAACACCAAATATTTTACTTGTGGGGAGGTTTAAAACCTTTCCGACCTCAGTAATGGCGCTTTCAGAAATATATCCTTCCGATTCCTGAATGTCCTGAAGAAGAGGTATCAGGCTATCGCGTCCCTTCCCTTTGTATTTGTTCAGTATTTCTGCTAAATCTGACTTCTTCATGATGTTGTTGGTTAATGTTTCATGATTATTTTACTAAGCTTTTTCGGCTAAGGTTTCGTTCAGCAGCCTTTTCACTTCAGGGAGTATTCTCTTTGAATCAACAGGCTTTGCTAAAAATCCGTCAACCGGCAGCCAGACAGATTTTCCATCTTCCGATTTGTAATCAATACCGGCTTTTCCACTTACCACATCTTTAATCAGGAGCACATCCATTTCCTTGAAATCGGGATCTTTTCTGAATTCACGGGCTATGGCCTGAACATCCGGCTTGGTAGTAACCAAAACTTCAATGGAAGTCAGCATGATAACAGGCATATTCCTGAACTCAGGGCTGCTTTTAAGTTTTTTAGCCATTTCAAAGCCTTCATACTGGGTCGTCATCATCACATCGAGAATAGCCAGATCAGGTTTAATCTGTAAAGCTTTTTCATAACCGTCTTTTTGGTTGGAAGCATAACTGACCGAATAACCTTCATGAGTCAGAATGGTTTCAAGTACGTTAATGACATCAATGTCGTCATCAACCAGAAGAATTTTCTTTGTTTCCATTTTTTTAAATTTTAAATTGTCCGACATTTTTTTTCAATTACGGTACAAAGATGATGATATCGCTTACGCTCCCAAAAGAGATAAAAGCACCTTGCAGACATACGTGAAAACACCTGAAAACAGTATTAACACACTGATAATGTTGCACTTAGATCAGAAAGGAATACAAGAGAACTTAATCTTAAAAAGCTGAATTTCAGGCAGATAAAATTCAATTCATTTTTTCATCAGCCTTGTAAAATTTTTAAAACGGGTGTTTTTACTGAAGAGAAAATCAAGTAGCAGCCGGAATTAAGGTAAATTTCAGGCTAAGAATTTTTATATTTTAATCTTGCTTTTCCATACCGGTATGCCCATTTTCAGCCTTAATTGTTCCATATCGGAATCAGGTGAATAAGGTATTATGCAATTTGTCAAACTGTCAAGTGTCGCGGCAATTTCATACAGGTATTCCTGATATTGGTCATTTGAAACGAGGTCGTCAAAATAAAGGTCAGCGTAAAAACCGGCCAGATCGAGGAGGTAAGGAATGGCACGGGGATCATTCAGACGGGCAAGTGACTGCAGAGCCTTGATTCTCAGATTGATATTCCGGTGAAGGTTCAGCAGGCAGAGCGAAAAGACCAGTTTATTTCTTTCAAGACTATCGGCATATTCCTCGGTGAATTTTTCCACAACCCTGCCATTGTTAAAAAAGTACCTGTCCCCTTCCTGAATTTCCCACAACCTGATATATTCCAGATCGGGCTGACAGACAGGAATAGCAGAGGGGAAACTCACCGTATCATAATTGGCTTCCCAGATTATTCCCGACCGTATAGCAGCAAGCTTTTGCAGTTCATAGTCTTTACCATCTCCGAAACTTTTTAGGTCAACCCATTCAGCATCCTCAAAATGAAGGAAACAAAAGAGATAATAAATATAGCCGAACTGATAAGTCAGGTATTTTACCTGCTCACCGCTTTGTGTCAAAAAACAAACATACATCGTTCCCCATGTTGGCAGGCTTAAATTTATCTCACCTATCGGTAAAACGTATCTGACATTACGGTGATTTTCCGGATGAAAGCTGGGGTTTTGGTCGTTGGCATCCAGAATCCTCTTGACTCTATTCCATTTTTCACGGTAAACCAACCTGCAAAAACGGCAATTTTTATCACAATCCACTGTTTTTCTGTAAAAATCTATTTTAATTTTTTCATCATCAGCCAATTGAAGAGCCTTCAGGTGGTTTTCAGGAGTTAACGGAACATACCAATCAAGGCTGAGTTCTCCCTGATAAGCCTGAGTCAGTTCCGTATTCAGCATAAAAATTTTTTCCCCGCTGCTGATGCCGGACAAAAAGCTTTCAATTTCATTCTCTTTAAATAAAAGTTCATTGAAGGTCAGATAAAAAATCTGGTCGGGCAGGGACAAAAATGTATTTTGTTTATAGATAGTATCTATCTTTACCGAAACTGCATACATCAAAGTCCCCAAATCATCATAGAAACCACCTGAAACACCTGTAATTTTACCTGCAAAAACATTGTCTGTTTTGTGAAAAACTGAATCATTAATGGGTTTTGCGTGTATGAAATATGGCAGGAATACCATAAATAACTGTATAAAACTCTTCATCATTATTGATTTATCGGTTAAAAACCCTTGCAAACCTAAGCTTTTGACTAAGATGAGCATGGAAAGTTTTTCCATAAAATATAGACGTACTTTCCTTCCAGCAGCATCTGTACGATTTTTACTTACCTTGTTATGCAATGAGGAATTAATTTCGTTCTCTGCAAGGACCGGGCGAATTTTTTCCTGATGCTCATGAATTTGCCCGTAGGTTTATCTGGAAAATTTGATTTCTTTATTAAAAGCACACCAGATTAATCGGGGGCAAGCTATTAACCATTAATTCTGCATAGCAGGTGCTCAAAACTTTTGGCAACTTCTTTTTCATCAGGTATAGGTCTGTATGCCAATAATGAAAGTTCCATTTGATATTTTGCTTTGACTTGTTCCCATAATTTTGAAAAATCTTTAACCAAGGGTGATTCAGTAATCATTTTACTTTGCCAACCTGCCGGCTCTTCAAAGATTTCCCTATCGTGGTTCAATATGGTATTAAATTGATTTATAAAAGCATCGGATTCAACAAACTCAATACATTCAACATTTTTCATCAAATAATGCAGGTCATAAAAGTGCCTTATTTTTTCTGAGATACTTTCAACAGTGTTTTCCTTAAATGAAAATCGAATTAAAGATACGACCTTTTCCAATAGTGTTCTTTCCTTACTCAACACATTTACTTCAAATGGATGAAGATTATATTGCTCTATGTATTTTTCATTCCCTGTTTGTGTTAAAAAGTCAGACACCAAACTTTTAATGGTCAGCTTATTAAAGGGAAAAGGATTTGAAAAGGAGTTTATTTCAACAATAAGTTTATTATTTGTATTGTTCTTTTCGGTTGTAACATATTCAAAAACAGATTTTCTGAACCGTGAACCTTTACTCGTTACTCCATCCATTTTCAGTTCTTTCAAATCAGAAGTGATTTCTTTTTCAACTGTGCGTATTAATGTTTTAATCTCATTACCTGATTTCCCCTTATTGTTTATAATAGCAATATCTACATCCTCGGAAAAACGCTCTATCAGATTGTATCCTTTTGAAAGTGAAGTCCCACCTTTAAAAACGGCTTCATTCACATATTTACTTTTTGCCAAACGGTTCAATATCAAAGTTATCCAGTAATCTTTTTCCACAAATTCCAACTTTATTTCCATGTGCTGTGATACAGCCCTTAATGTGTCGGAAAACAATTTCAGATTGTGATGCAAATTCATACAATATTCCATTTTCCGGTGTTTGTCAGTACCTGTGCTGCACCGGCCAGTTTATACTTTGTAATCGGGTTCAGGGATTTAAATAGTAATTCTGCTGCTTTGTCCTTTTGTATTTGTTCCAAAATAGCCCCCAGTAAAGCTCTTGTAGCAGGAGGATATTTTAACGCCAGACGAACCAGCGTATTGATTTCTCTATCCGTAAACTTCCTGATGATAGCAATCAGCCTTTTTATAGATGCTTCAATACTTGCATCCGGTATTTTTTTGATGTAGCGAATGGCATCCAATATCTGGAAGAAAGGTATGTTTTTTTTGGAAATGATGTTTTTTTGTTTGATAAAAGAAATGGTGTAATGTTCCCTTTTAAATGCAGGTCGAATCTGATTTTTACCTATTTGTATCGTATTGCTCACTTGTGTTGTTAAGCCTAAGCGGTTATAAATGCTATAGCCAGTGAGATAGCCGGTTATTTTCCCGTTTTCATCCAATAAATCTTTAACTATTTGTTCCTGAGGAGGTTGAAGGGCACCAAAAGGTGTATTTTCGGGTTTGTAATATTTTCCTTTGGATAGTTTGGCAATTTTACCCGCAGCTACCATGCGGTTTAAAGCTTTTATCACCGCTTCTTTCTGATTCACATCCGTAACAAAATCGGCATAGGTAAACACATATCCCCTGGGCAGTCGATCTATAGTAAATGATATATATTCAGCTATTTTCATTCTGTATATTTTTGTGCAAAAATAATTAATTGTCCAGTATATTAGCAAAAAAACTGGACATTTTCATAATCATGGATAAATGGTTAAG